>JALOQY010000008.1 GCA_025459285.1 Planctomycetota bacterium
CGAGGTGGAGTATGTCACTCCGGAGGAATACCGGACGATCGAAGTCCGGATGAGGGACCGGGCGACGAGGCAGGCGCCGCCGGCCTTCGCGATCCCCGAGGGGGCTAGCGACGCGCTCGGCTCCCTCGGCCTGGCGCGCGCGATCCCGGAAGTCCAGGCCGCGGAAAGGGAGCTCGGCATCCGGTTCGACGCCGTGGTGCATGCGGTGGGATCCGGCGGGACCTCTGCCGGCCTCGTCCTCGGCGCGCATGCGTTCGGCCTCTCCGCCGCCGTCTACGGCGTGAACGTCTGCGACGACGAGGCCTTCTTCGTCGCGAAGGCCGGCCGGATCCTCGCCGAGGCCTGCCGGCGCTTCGCCCCCTCGCTCTCCCTCGGCCCGGCGGAGGTCCGGATCCTCGACGGCCATGTGGGCCCGGGCTATGCCCGGAACGAACCGGAGGACTTCGAGACGATTCGCCTCCTGGCCCGGGAGGAGGGGCTCGTGCTGGACCCGGTCTACACCGGCAAGGCCATGAAGGGGCTGCTCAGGGAACTCCGGGGCGGCCGGCTCGCCGGGTGCCGTCGCATCCTCTTCTGGCACACCGGCGGCATATTCGGGCTCATGCCGCGCGGCCGCGAGGTCGCGGCGCTCTGACCGATCTCGACCACGGGGTGCCTCAGCGACGGGCGGCTAGCCGGTCCAGGGCGGCGAAGACGCGGCCGCGGATCTCCTCCACCTTCCCGAGGCCCTCGACCCGGACGTGTGCCGGAGCGGCAGGGTCCTTCGCGGCCCAGTCCCGGTAAAAGGCCACCAGCGGCTCGGTCTGGGAGTGGTAGACCTCGAGGCGCTTCTTCACCGTCTCCTCGCGGTCGTCCTCGCGCTGGACGAGGGGTTCACCCGTCACGTCGTCGAGCCCCTCGCGCTTCGGAGGGTTGAACACGACGTGGTAGGTGCGCCCGCTCGGCAGGTGGGCGCGGCGCCCGCTCATCCGGCGGATGATCTCGGCGTCCGGGACGTCGATCTCCACCACCGCGTCGATGGCGACTCCCGCGGTCCGCATCGCCTCGGCCTGGGGGATCGTCCGGGGGAAGCCGTCGAAGAGGAACCCCTTCGCGCAGTCCGGCGCCGTGATCCGCTCGCGCACGAGGCCGATGATCACGTCGTCGGGCACGAGGCCTCCCGAGTCCATGAACTTCTTCGCCGAGAGGCCGAGGGGCGTGCCCGCCTTCACCGCCGCGCGGAGCATGTCGCCGGTGGAGATCTGCGGGATCGAGTAGCGTTCCTTGATGAAGCCGGCCTGCGTGCCCTTGCCCGCGCCCGGCCCGCCGAGAAGAATCAGTCGCATCGCGTGTCCTCCGTGAGACCCGAAGTCCGGGATTGTAGGTCCCCGGCCGCTTCGCGGCTCCGAAGAAGCGTGCTATCGTCGCGCCCATGAACGACGACCCCTTCGCCGGCCTCGCGCCCGCCCCCGTGTGGCACCACTTCGCGGACCTCTGCCGGATCCCCCGCGGCTCCGGGAACGAGAAGGCCGCCGCGGCCCACGTCCTCGCGGTGGCGGAACGACACGGCTTGCCCGCGCGGCGGGACGAGGCGGGGAACGTGGTGGTTTCGCGACCCGCCTCCCCCGGCCGGGAGGGAGCACCGGGGGTGGTGCTGCAGGGCCACCTCGATATGGTCTGCGAGCAGAACGCCGGCGGGACGCACGACTTCCTCCGGGATCCGATCCGGCCCGTGCGTCGCGGCGAGTGGATCGGCGCGTCGGGCACCACGCTCGGAGCCGACAACGGCATCGGGGTGGCCATGGCGCTCGCCGTCCTCGGCGAGCGGGAGCGCCCGCTGCCCGCGATCGAGGCGCTCTTCACCGTCGACGAGGAGACCGGACTCCACGGCGCGAACGGGATCGCGAAGGACCTCGTCAGGGGTCGGATCCTCCTCAATCTCGATTCCGAGGAAGAGGGCGTCCTCACCATCGGCTGCGCCGGAGGGCAGAACACGCTGCTCACCGCGCCGGTCCGGATGACGGAGGTGCCGCCCGGGCGGACATCCATGAAGATCGCCGTCTCCGGGCTCCGGGGCGGCCACTCGGGACTGGAGATCCACGAGGGTCGCGGGAATGCCATCCGTCTTCTCGCCCGCGTGCTCTTCGAAGCGGCGGAGCGGAGCGACCTCCGGATCGCGGCGTTCGAGGGCGGCAGCAAGCACAACGCCATCCCCCGCGAGGCCTCCGCCGCGGACAGTCTCCCGGAGCGGAGCGCGGCGCGGTTGGCCAGGCGGGTGGCGGAGTGGGAGTCGGTCTTCGGCGCCGAACTCGCCGGCGTCGACGACGGCGTGAGCGTGCGGGCCCTGCCGGCAGTGCCCGTCGCGCTCGCCCTGCCGCGGTCGGCCTCCCGGCGACTTCTCGGGCTCCTGCTCGCGCTGTCGCACGGCGTGGCCGGCATGAGCCGCGCGGTCCGCGGCCTCGTGGAGACCTCCGGGAACCTCGCCGTGGTGACGCTCGCCGGCAGCGGAGTCCGGATCCTCACGAGCCAGCGCTCCTCCGTGGAGAGCCGCCTCGACGAGATCGCGACGCAGGTGCGGGGGCTCGCGTCCGCCGCGGGGATCGCGGCGTCCCACGACAGCCGCTACCCGGCGTGGACGCCGCGTCCCGACTCTCCCCTGCTCGCGAGGGCGAAGGCGGTGTACGCGGCCCGGCACGGCGGCACGGAACCCGGCGTGAAGGCGGTCCACGCCGGCCTCGAGTGCGGCATCCTCGGCGAGAAGTTCACCGGCCTCGACATGATCTCCTTCGGCCCGGACATCCGCGGCGCGCACTCCCCGGACGAACAGGTCCGCATCGCGTCCGTTGAGCGCGTCTACGACTACCTCCTCGCCCTCCTCGCGGCTTGACCCGGGGCGCCGCACCGCGCCGAGGGCGGCGGCGGACGAGAGGACCAGACCCGCTCCCCCGTCCGGCGCCGGAGCCGACCCGGGGTCACTTCAGGGAGTCGGTGACGGCCTTCCGGGCCGCCTCCGGCAGCCACTTCGCGGCCAGGACCTTCTCGCGCAGGGCCTTCGTCTCTATGCCGAGGTCCTTCGCCGCCGCCGTGACCCACTCGAAGAAGTGCTTTCGATAGCCGTCGGGGTGGGGAAGCGAGCAGGCCAGCACGAGGACGGGTAGCGCGAGCGGCTTCTCCCGCGCCACGTCGCTCTCCGGATGGAGGGCGATCCCCGCGGCATACTCCTTCGCGAACTCCACGAGGAGCCGAGCCGCCTCGGGGGAAGCCGCGCCGGCCTCGATCGTCTTCAGGGCCGCCGCCGGGAAGGCGAGGGCGCCGACCGCCTTCTTCCCGTACAGCGTCCCGTCCGCCATCCGAGAGCGGAGCGCCGCGACGTGGAGACGCACCACGTCCCGCTGCGCCCCGGCGACGAGCGCGGGGTCCTTCGGGAGCTTGAGGGTCCGGGCGAGGGTCTTCAGCTCGCTCTCGGGGTCGACGTCCGGGAAGAGCAGTGGGACGGCGATTCCGGCGAGCGGGCGATCCTTCGGCAACCGCTTCGGCTTCTTTTCTGAAGCCGCGCCCTCCGGGGCCGCGCGCGCCGGGGCGGGGCCGGTGAGCCGGTACGCCGGATCCCCGAAGTACGCGAGCTTCCAGGGCGCTGCCATGTCGAAGCTGACGTCCTTCTCCACGCCGCCCACCGGCATCCGCCGGCTCCCCCGGTACTGGGGGCCTCCGAGAAGTCGCATCGCCGCCCCGAGGGGAACGCCGGCCGCCGCACGCTCCGCGAGGAGCGACGGCGGGACGAAGGAGCCGAGGTAGGGCTCGGAGTAGCTTCCGAAGTAGACGTAGGCGCCGTTCGCCATCCACCGGCCGGCGATCGTGTCGGTCCGGAAGGGTGCGGCCGCCGACCCGGAGTGCGTGTAGTGGACGACCGCCGGCACCGAGTCGGGCACGTCGAAGTACGTGGCGCCGCCCTTCGAGGTGGACCAGTCTGTGGCCCCGCCGGAGGAGTTCACATGCACGAAGCCGAACCGGTTGCCCGCCGGCCACTGCACTTCCCGCCAGCGGGCAAGCGTCGCGTCCGGGTGCCGGATCGCCTCCACCGGGAAGAACTTCCCGATGTTCGGGAGGGCCGGCTGCGGATCGAAGAGGCCGAAGCCGCCGCGGTCGTTCGGGTCGTAGCGCGAGAAGAAGAGGCCCTTCGCCGGCTGCAGGAACAGCGCACACATGGCCATGTGGACCGAGCGCTCCGGTCCACCGGCGAGACGCCCGACCCAACCCCAGCGCTCCCCGTCGTCCCGCCGGGCGATCGCGTCGTCCGTGGTGTAGCCGCCGGGATGGGCGTCGGGATCGGTCCGCGTGTAGCCGAAGCAGAGGTCGTTCGCCACGGTCACGAAGTCGAGGTCGTCGCCCCGCTCCCGAAAGGAGATGCCGAGTGCCTCGATCGCCGCGGCGAGGTCCTTCCGGAACCCGTCCACCTCCCGGTCGGTGACGACCTTCTCGTGGCCACCGCCCGCGGGGAACGGCAGCGGGAGATGGAAGCGGCCGGCCGCGAGCGCCGCGCCGCCGAGGAGTTCGGGGGAGCCCTCCGCGAGGAGGACCGCGCCGAGCGGGGCGCGCCCGCGTTCGCCGAGCGCGGCGAGGAAGTCGGCGGGCCCCTTCGCCGGGGAGATCTCCCACGCTCCGGCCACGGCGGCGAGCGCCTCCGGGAGGGCCGCCCCGCCCTCCTTCGGCGCCGCGAAGCGGACCTCCGCCGGCCGGAAGGCCCGCGCGAACTTCGGCGACAGATCCGAATCCCAGAGCAGGACCGGCCAGAAGGTCTCCCCGTTCCACGCGGCGATCTCGCCGAGGAACGACGGTTCGTCGAAGCAGACGACGAGCCGGTCGACGACCTTCCGCGTCTCGGCGAAGCGGGACGTCCACGCCTCGACACCGGGGAAGCCGTCGAGAGCCGGTGCGGGGGCGGGGAAGAGGGCGACGAAGAGGAGCACGGCAGGGAGGACGCAGGACCTTCGCATGGCCCGATGGTACCCCGATCCGGGTTCCCGGCGCACTGCGGGCCGGGGGACGTCGATGCGGACCGCCGGTCCCCGGCCGGCCGTGCCGGGCCGCGAGGCGGGATCGCCGCGCCCTTTGGCGCCGTCGGCCGCAACGGACGTGCCCGTCAGCGGTCCGCGAGCACGGTCTCCACCACCTCGGGAAGCCGGTCGAAGCCGTCGGGGAGAAGGAGGCGGCGGACGCGGTCCTCCCGGGCGACCCGTGCGAGGAGGTCGAGGCGGCGAGCGCGGTCTCCCGCGGTCTCCATGACCCGCGCGAGGAAGGAGCCCGCGAGGAGCGCGAACAGGGCTTCCGACGGGGGGACCGGGAGGATCTTCGGTGGTCCGGTCCCGCCCCGCTCCGGCAGGTAGACCCGGCGGAGGGGAACCATCCGGTCGAGGAAGCGCCCGAAGCCGCCGGGCCCCACCGGTACCCGCCGCTTGTCGAGGTCGGGGTGGACCAGGGGCAGGGCTTCGTGGGTCCCGAGGAACCAGTCCGCCTCGTCGGGCCACATGCGCATCGAGGGGTAGGCGGGCCGGACGATCAGCCCCTCCCGCGTCGCCTCCAGTGCCGCGATGTCGTCGGCGATCAGATCCCGGCCGCTCCGGAGCAGCGCGGCCGCCAGGGCGGTCTTCCCGCCGCGGTTCCCGCCGAGGAAGAGGATGGTGCCACCTTCCGTCGCCACCGCGGAAGCGTGGAGCGCGCACGCTCCCCTCTTCTCGAGGAGGAAGGCCATGACCGCGCCGAGGAAGGCGATCTCGAGGCGGTGGGGCGGGGTGCCGGCGGGCGCGCGGGCGCGAATGCGGGGACCGTCGACGCGGAACTCGAGCGGGCCAGGGAAGCGGAGGATGTCGACCGCGCCCTCCCGGAAAAGGGAGAAGCCCGGCTCGCCGTGCAAGGATCGCACAGGACTCGCGTAGAGAGGCGGGCCGGGCGGGGCCGGCGGGGCCTCTCCGAACACTTCGAACGCGAGGTCGGGAGGGCCGGAGGGTGGGAGGAGCCCGGTGGAGAAGCGGAACCGGGTGTCGAGGTTCAGGCCGAAGAGCCGCGCGCCGGGCCCGCTCACGCTCTCAGAGCGTGAGCAAAAATCCCGCGCGGCCTCGTTGTCGGCCCCGGCGCGAGCGAGCCCGTATCTGGGACCGCGACACCTTCGCGCGCCGAGGCCGACAACCCTCCGGGCCGGGCACGATGCGCTTCGCATCGCTGCGTTGCTCGTCGTCTTCGACCGGCTCCGCAAGGTCGAGTCCTCCTCGCGCCTTGCGCTGCTCGCGCCTCGTCCCGGCGCGGCTCGCGGGAGATTTCTGCTCACGCTCTCAGGCCTCCGAGGCCGGGACGCGGCCGACGAGGCCGCGCGCTACGAGGTCGTCGAGGAAAGCCGCCACCTCCGGTCGAAGTGCTTCCTTCGGGGCGCCGAGCCTCTCCGCCAGGTCGGCGGTCATGCCGTGAACGGAGCCATGTTCGAGCAGGCTCCGCCACCAGAAGACCTCGTCGCCGGTGAGCTCGTAGACCTCCCTCGATCTCCGGTCGGCGATGAGGACGAGCCCTTCCTCGATGTAGAAGAGGCAGCTCTCCGAGGGCCGCAGGGGGCCCCGGCCCTCGGGCTGATGGTAGACGACCACCCCGGGCGCGTCGGCTCGCCGGCCGCCCAGGAGCATCTCCGGCGGTACGAGTGGCCAGCCCCGGACTGTGCACCCCTTCTCCGCGTCCCAGAGGATCCGCTCCGGTTCGGACCACGGAAAGACGACGTGATCGTGGACGCCGGCCCAGTAGCGCGGGGGCGAGAGGCGCTCGAGCCAGACGTGGCGCTTCCCGTCGGCCCCAGGCCCTTCCCCGGCGTCGGCGAGGTCGCGCGCCGCGACGCAGGCGGTGACCCGGGGCTCCCGCTCGACGATGGCCCGGCGGAACCCTGGTGCCGAGAAGAGCGTGGCCACCACGGTCTTCTGCACGCCGAGGGTGTCGAGGAACCTCCCGATCCGATAGCCTGTGTAAGCGCAGTCGTCCACGATGACGACGAGTGGTGCCTCCCGCGACGCGCCAGGCATGAGCTGTTCGGCCCGGACCGGGAGGATGTAGGAGAGCCATCCCAGGACGATGATCCCCCCCCGCGGGACGGCGACGAATGACGCCCTCGAGAGCCCCTCCTCCCCCACCACCTCCCGGAGCCGGCCCGCCATCTCCGAGCAGGCATCGAGTGCCTCTTCCTCGGACACCAGGCGCAGGTCCTCGAGCCCGCGGGCGAACGCGGAAGCGCGGAGATCGACTCCCCGGTCCCCGCCGGCGTCCGGGGTCCAGAAACATGCCAGCGGCGGTTCCTTTCCGCGCGTCGAGAGCCGGAGAGGCACGGGGGAGAGGGAGGACTCGTCTGCTGCGGCGCCGGAACGACGTGGACCCG
The DNA here is from genome assembly GCA_025459285.1 of Planctomycetota bacterium. GTDB lineage: Bacteria > Planctomycetota > JAJSAM01 > JAJSAM01 > JAJSAM01 > Prado167. Next base: position 7,385 of record JALOQY010000008.1, read on the forward strand.
GGCGCCAGAGGGCGGCATCGGCCGGACAGGGGGGCGACGGGGCGGGAAAGCACAAGCAGCGCCAGACGCGCTCGACGGCACCGAGGCCGGGAGCCGATGTCACTCCCCGGTTCCGGTGAGATCTCCGTCCACGGACCCCTCCCGGGGGCCGCGGGTCTGTTCCGCCAGGGACCCCCGGCAGACGAGCCGAGGACGCTGATAGGGCCTTGCCGTGCTGTTCGAATTCGGCTGCTCGGCCGGCCGGAGGAGGGAGTCTCGCGGGTCGCTCGGCATGGTTGTTACCTCAGCCTCAGGCATCCGGATCGATGATATCCGCCTTCAGGGAATCCTGTCGCGATAATCCGAAAGCCATGACTCCGCGAGCAGTGTGAACTCCAGATGCTCCGTCCACCGCCCACCCTCGATGAACCCGGACCATGCGCTCCGGAGGCGGTCCTCCTGGACGTAACCCCGTCGTACCAGTTCGAAGTCATGGAAGGGGGCCGGGGGCCGGCGTTCGGCCAGGACGCGGCGGCTGTCCGCCAGGTACGCGCTGAAACGCGTCTTGTCGGCCCGGAGACGGATGGGTTCCGGCAGGAGACCGCGCATCGCGCGCCGCAACACGCTTTTCGTGAGCCCCTCGCGCAGGACCTGTTCCGGAGGCAGCCGGGCGAGGTACTCCATGAGCCTCCGGTCCAGGAGGGGATGGCGGGCCTCCATCCCGTCCGACGCCTCCTCCCGGTCTCGGCGCATGATCGCGGATCCCACGGCGCCGAGGCGGGGGGGGAACTCCCGCTCCCCGCCGGAGACCCCCGGGAAAAGGAGCGAAAGGCCGCCGGGGGATCGGGCGAGCCGCCCGAGACCGCTCCGCCGCGCGAAGTCCTCCGAGAGCCACCCGGGAAGCAGGTGCGACGGCGCATGCCCGCGGGTGCGCCGCAGAAGGTCATGGATCCAGCGCGGTAGCAGGGGCTTCAGCAGCAAGCTCTCGATCGTGTGGCGTGCGTCGAGGCCCAGGGCGCGACCGTGGGCCCGGATGTCGGCCACGGTTCTCCACCGGCCCCCGAGGAGGCTCTTCAGGTAGCCGATCCGGTGGTGGCCCAGGTGTCCGTATGGTGCTTCGTGGCCGGAGAGGGCGACGCGGACCCCGCTCGCACGCAAGCGGCGGCGCATCGCTGCGAAGGCTCCCTGCCAGGAGAAGAGCGGGCTGTCCGGCGTCGGCCGGCAGCCGTCCTCCGGATCCCCGAGCGCGTGTTCCTCGGCCGGCACGCAGTGGACGGGGATCCCGCGCGCGGTCGTCAGGAGCCGGCTGTGGAGGCGCTCGTCGCACTCTGGGAGCCGGTCGAAGATCATCGTCGCGGCGGCGACCGCGGGACCTCCCCGGTGCGCGGCGAGGTCCGCGGCCAGCACCGCGACGGACGTGGAGTCCAGCCCGCCGGAGACGAACACTCCCACCACCGGCCCGGCCCCCCGCAGACGGTCCCCCACGGCTTGGAGCAGGTGCGCCCGGCACTCGCCGGCGTAGTCGTCCGAGTGCCGATGGCGTATCTCCGGCCCGCTCGCCGGAGTCCACCACCGCTCCACCCGGGTGCGGCCTCGGTCCGCCAGCAGGAATCCCCCGGGCGGGACTCTCCCGACGTGTTCGAAGAAGCTCCTGGCCGGGTCCTCTCCGAACCCGGCCAGGAACCGCGCCATCGAGAATTCGTCCAGGCGCCAAGGCACCGCGGAACAGGCCAGTACCTGTCCGATGTCGGACCCGAACACGAGCCGCTCTCCCACGCGGGCGAAGGCGAGAGGCCGGACACCCGCGTGGTCCCGGGCCGCGAAGACACGCCTCAGGCGGGCGTCGTGGAGCACGAACGCGAAGTCGCCGAGCAGATGCGGAACGCACGCGGTGCCCCACCGCCGAAAGGCGGCGAGGATCAGGCGGGAGTCGGGTGGGGGAGGGCCGTCCCCCCGCCCCGACGGCGCCACTTCCCGCCAGAGCCGCTCGCGCTCGTCGAGCCGGGCGTCGGCCACCAGGTGGATGTCCAGCTCCGCGGAGTACACCGGCTGGTCGTCTCCCGGTTCCACGAGGTCGTCATGCCGGGCCAACCAGGCCATGGCCACCGGCCCCCGGGCTCGGGTGACGGGTCCGCGGGAGCCGAGGCCGACCGCCGCGGCGGCGATCGGGGCGATGTCCCCCGGGTCCACCGGACGGCCGGAGAGATCGATGATCGCCGAGAGGCCGCTCATGGACGCACCGCGTGACGCAGTGCGCGAAAGCCCTGCACTTCCCCTGCCGGGTCCCCCACGATGCGGCCGTTCACCTCGACCCAGGCATGGGCCGGGAACGGGGCTTCCGCACGCCCCACACCGATCCGGAGACAGGCCGGTATGCGCCGCCGCCGGAGGCAGTCCCGGAGCACGATGGCGTGACACAGGCAGGTCACGCGGATCGGCTGCAGCCGGGCCGCCCAGCGCAGGACCCGGACGACGTGATCCTCGTCCCTTCGTGGACCGCCGTGTCCGGTCGCACGGGATCCCCGGTCGGGGAGAGCGGCGAGGGCCGGGAGGCGGCATGGCGAAAGGATCCGGAGGCCGCCGAGATGGAGGAGCCGCAACCAGTACTCGGCGAGAAGGACGGTATCGCGTGCACGAAGGTCCGGTGGTCCGCGGCGCAGGCTCCGGAGCAGTGACCCGGCGTTCAAGATCCGGTGACCTCGACCAGCCTCGCGGCCGACAGCTCCAGGACCAGCGCCAGCAGATCCCGGTGGACCTCCGCGGGATCCGCCGAGAACTCCTCCGACATGGCCGCCACCACGGGCTCCACTTCGCCATGCCGGCCGAGCAGGGTCCACATGCGGGCACCCGTCCCCGCCAGCGTGTAGTAGAGACCCGTGTCGAGCTGGAGGAGGACCACCTCGTCGCCGAGCTCCTGGCTCAGGGTCCGCTCGTTGATCCGGATTCTCAACAGACCGATGCCTCCCTCACCCCCCCCCCGTGCCAGACCCTGCCGCCGGATTCCGCGGTGAGGAGTTGGCTGGCTGACGGCCGGCGGCGAGATGTCACGACCCGGGAAGAAGGGTAGCGGCGGGATCACGGCCGGGGCAAGAGGATTGCGTGTCCGCCGTCGCGTCGTCGGGCCAGCGGTCGGGGTTGAGGATCCCGTGGGGGTCGAGCGCCCGCTTGACGCGGGAGAGGAGGGTGCGGAACCCGGGATCGAGCCGGGGGAGGACCTCGCCGTGGAGCGCCGCGGGGCACTTGTAGGGGACGTAGCCGAGGTCGATGAGTGCCCTGGCCAGCGCCACGTTCGCCTCACGGACCCGCTCCGTCTCCTCCGGGTCCCGGCGGTCGAAGCGCTCGATCAGCCGGAGGACCGCGTAGTGGCCGCCCTTCATGGGGCGGGCCACGACGAGCGGCGGGAAACCCCGCTGCTCGAGGATGCGGCTTCCGGTGCGCGCACCCTCCGCCAGGCGGTCGAGCGGGCCATAGGTCCCCACCCAGGACAGACCCCCGCCGGGGTGGTCAAGGAGGAAGGAGAGCCTCGTGGGCAGCTTCGCGAAGGGGGCCAGCTCGGGGCAGAGGTGGAGCAGGTCGTCCACCGGGACCGGCTCCGCGGGTGAGAGTGCCGTGAGGACCTTCCGGCGGCGTCCGAGTTCCCGCTCGTCGTCGGCCCCGTAGTCGGCCACGACGAAGACCTCCGGTTCGCCGGGGTCGCGCGGCCCGGGGCGGTCCACCCCGAGCGCCCACTTCCCGGCCGGCCAGCCGAGGCCGCCGAGGTCGTCGAAGAGGCCGGTGGGCGCCCCGGAGATGAGGAGCGCCGCGGCCTCCTCCACGGTGCGACAGGGGATCACGTCCCGGCGGCGGAAACGGCATTCTCTCCACAGGCAGAAGCCGAGGCGCGTCACGATGCCGGTCGTGCCGAAGAAGCCGACGAAGAGCCCGGTGAGGTCCGGGAGCGGGCCCCGGGAGATGGGTCTTCCCGAAAGCGCCGCCGAGCCCGTGACGACCTTCGTCCCGTCGGCGAGATAGGCTTCGACGCCGGTGATCCAGTCGGCGTAGCTGCCGTGGACGAGGGACCTCGTGCCGAGGCCGTCCATGAGTGCCCCGGCGAGGACCGAGGTGTCGGGTGGCGCGAGGGGGAAGCCCAGAGCCAGGCCATGCCGCGCCGCAGCGGCCTCGAGTTGCTCCCACGTGACGCCAGGTTCGATCCACGCCACGGCGTGGGCGGCGTCGATGTCGAGGGACCGGAGCGCCCGGAGGTCGAGGACGATCCCGCCCTCCGCGGGAATGGCGAGGCCACCGACGTTCTCCCCGGCCACTTTCGGCGTCACCGGCACCCGGCGGGCGGAAGCGAGCCGGAGGAGTTCCCCCACCTGCTCCGCCCGCGTGGCGGCCACCACGAAGGAGGGCCGATGGGGTGTGTTCTCCGTGCGGTCGCCGCAGTGCGGCGAAACCTCCTCCGAGACGGCACCGAAGATCGCGATCAGCTCGTCCTTCATGGCCGGAGGGCCCTCGCGGCCCGTAGAGCGAAGAGGCGGTTCCCGCGGACCTTCACCCGCAGGAGGTCGCGCAGACCGGGTCTCGCGAGGGCCGCGACGAGCGTGGCGAGGGAGCCCGAGACCTCGGCGCGCGCCGGATCTTCCCGGCGGGAGACCAGGATCTCCTCCGGGGCGAACGAGACGAGGGCACGCATTCCCCCGGCGTCCACCCGGAGCAGACCGCGGAGCCGGCAGCCGACCGTGGCGTACCGGCGGCGGAGCGCGGCGGTCAGCACGAGGCCGAGCACGTTCATTTGTCGGGGATCGTCGAGGCGGACCGGGGTCACCCGGATAGCATACCCCCCCGATGGAGGCTCTCCTCGCGAGATACCCCGGGCTTGCCGCGATCCCTCGCGTCGACCTCGGCGTGCGGCCGACGCCCCTCGAGGAGCGGACGATCGCCGGGCTTCGGATCCTCGTGAAGCGCGACGACCTCACGAGCCCGCTCTACGGTGGGAACAAGGTGCGGGCCCTCCAGTTCCTCCTCGCAGGACCGGCGCGTCGCGTCCTCACCTTCTCGACGCTCTCCGCGTACCACGCCCTCGCGACCGTCCTCCACGGATCAGCTTTGGGGAAGGAGGTCCGTGTGGTCCTGCTGCGGCGGGGGCGGCGGGGTCCGGAGGTGGCCGCGCTGGCGGCGATGGGCACACGCGTCATCGAAGCCCGGACGAGGTTTGGAGCCGTACTCGCCGCGGCACGGCTGTGGCGGCCGGGGACGCTCATCGTTCCGCCGGGAGGGCTTTCCATGAGGGGAGCAGTGGGCTACGTCGCCGCGGCCTTCGAGATCGGTGAGGTCCCGCCGCGGATCTACCTGCCCCTCGGCACCGGCACGACGGCGAGCGGGCTCCTCGCCGGGCTCATGATCCGGGCCCACGCGACCGAGGTGGTGGCCGTGCGGACGGTGCGGACACTCTTCGCCCGACCCGCGGTGATCCTCCGGAGGGCGCGGCGGGTGATCCGCTTCCTCCGCCGCTTCGACGTGACGATACCGGAGGTCCGGGAGACCCCCGTGCGCCTGCGCGTCATCTCGGCGGAGGGCGAATACGGAGAGGTCACCCCCTCGGCCCTCGCCGCGGTCGAGGCCGCCCGGCCGCTGGCGCTGGAGACTACCTACTCCGCCAAGGCGCTCGCCGTCCTCCTTGCCGATCGCGCTGCCGGCGCTCTGTTCCTGGTGACGGCGGGGACGTTGTAAACTTGTAAACTTTTCAGACCGAAGTGGAACGTCCCAGGGAGCCGATGGGAAAAGTTTACAAGTTTACAACGTCCCCGTTGGTGATCGGGGGGCTTAGCGTCTGGCCGCCGGTGGTGCTTGCGCCCATGGCGGGGGTCACGAACTGGCCGTTCCGGGCGATCTGCCGGCGGTACGGCGCGGGCCTCTTCGTGAGCGAGATGATCACCGCCCGCGGCTTCGTGGAGGAGAACGCGAAGACGCATCGTCTCACCGAATTCGGACCCGGGGAGACCCCCCGCTCCCTCCAGCTCTACGGGACCGAGCCCGGAAGCCTCGCCGAGGCGACCCGGCGGCTCGTGGGCGAGGGGCGAGTGGACCACCTCGACCTGAATTTCGGCTGCCCGGTCCGGAAGGTCACGGTGAAGGGCGGAGGCGCGGCGATCCCCCTCAAGCCCCGGCTCCTCGCGCGGCTCGTCCGGGCCGTCGTGGGATGCGCCGGTGCCGTTCCGGTGACGATGAAGTTCCGCCTCGGTATCGACGAGGACCACTTCACCTACCGTGACGCCGGGCGCGTGGGGGAGGAAGAAGGCTGCGCCGGCGTCGCGCTCCACGCGCGCACCGCGGAGCAGCTCTATGGTGGCGAGGCTCGCTGGGAGTTCATCGCCGACCTGAAGAGCCAACTGCGCATCCCCGTGCTCGGCAACGGAGACATCCGGGAGGGCCGGGACGGACTACGGATGATGCGGGAGACCGGATGCGACGGCGTGGTCATCGGCCGGGGATGCCTCGGCCGCCCATGGCTCTTCCGCGACCTCGCTGATGTCTTCGAGGGCCGCGAACCCGCGGAGCCGCCCTGCTTCGGCGAGGTCTACGACACGCTTCTCGACCACGCGCGCCTGCTGGTCCGCTGGCTCGGCGAGCCGCACGGCGTGCGGGAGATGCGCAAGCATGCCGCGTGGTACACGAAAGCGTTTCCCGGAGGCGCGGCGCTCCGCGCGAAGCTCATGACGGCCTCGGCGTTCGCGGATCTGGAGCGGCTCGCCGGGTCGATCGACCGCGGCACGCCCTTTCCGCCCGCTGGACTCCGCCTGCGCCGCGCCAAGGGCAGCGCCCCACAGAAGGTCCACCTCCCCTTCGGTTACCTCGACCGCCTCGACGACGACACGCCACCCGGGCCGGAAGCCGAGAATCCCGCCGATGGGGGCTGAACCCACCGCATTCCCGTTCTGAGAACTCTCTCACTCCGAGGGTGCAGCCGTGCTCGGGCCGCCGGGACGCAGGAGGGCGCAAACTACTCTTTCAAGCCGGGTTGCGGTTACTTCCGATAGGGGATCAACGCGCGGCATTCCGCTTGCTAGGTTGTCGACCGGCGCTCGTCGCGTCCAAGGGGGTTCACTCCGGTATGGCCAGAGATCGGAAACGGGAATCGGGGCTGACGCTGATCGAGGTCGCCGTCTCGATGGCGGTCTTCTGCGTCGGCGGACTGTCCGTGGCGGCGACGCTCGGCTACACGCTCAGACTCAACGAGGTGAACCGCGAGACGGCCATCGCCACCCAGGAGGTCCGCCGGGTGATGGAGGAGATCCGCGCCCTGCCCCTCGAGGATGTCATCCGGACCTACAACGCGGACCCCGCGGACGATCCCGACGGCTACTCCACGAGCCCCGGCAGCCTGTTCGAGACCGCGAGTCTGCCGCCGCCCGGGGGGGAGTCGGGCGGGGCCCGCGTGGATGTCGTCCTGCCCTTGTCCGAAGGGAAGCTGATGGAGAACATCACGGGGTCGATCCTCGGGAGCATCGGCGATCTGAACGGCGACGGCGTGATCGACGGGTTGGATCACACCGCCGACGCGAAGATCCTCCCCCTCGCGGTCCGGATCCGCTGGAAGGGCGCCACGGGAGATCGGCAGTTGTTCGTTCACACGGTCCTTGTGAGGTGAGCAGGCCATGAAGGGGAAGCGGCGGGAACGTGGTGTGACGGTGGTGGAGCTGACCTGCGCGATGTTCGCGCTGGTCGTCCTCTCCGGCGGCATCGTCAGCGTGATGGGGGGAGGAGTCGGCATCTTCAGGAGTTCCACGCTCTCGTGCAGCACCGAGAAGGGCGCGAACCGGGCCCTGGAGACGATCGTGAGCCACCTGTCCTTCGCGGGCCGGGACGGTGTCCTGTCCTGCTTCGGGACCGCGATCGCCACGGACACGCTGGAGTACCGGTCCGTGGCGGGCTGCTCCGAGGGGAACGTGGTGTGGGGGGATGTCACGCGGATCGGTTGGGCCCCGGAGCCCGCCGACCCGCCGGACGGGGAAGACAACGACCGCAACGGTCTCGTCGACGAGGGGATGATCGTTCTGACCAGGAACCCGGGGCAGCCCGGCGAGACCAGGCAGGTCCTCGTGCGCGGTGTCGCGAGGCTCCTCGAAGGCGAGGCCCTGAACGGGGTGGACGACAACGGTAACGGACTCTCGGATGAAAACGGCCTCTGCTTCGAGAGGCGCGGGGACTCGGTGGCTGTGCGGATCACGCTCTGCCGAATGGGTGGGGACGGAGTGCCCGTCACCCGCACCGCCGAGACCTCGGTGACGCCGAGGAACTGAGGGGTTCTGACCATGATGAAACAGCATCGAGCTTCGATGGAGGCCGGCACGGCGCTCTACATGTCCGTCGTGGCCCTGATCGTGCTGGTGTCCATCTCCACGGCCATGATCATGGTCTCGGCACGGACGCGGGAGGAGTACGCCGCCTCGAAGGAGGACATGCAGCGGCGCTGCCTGGCCGAGTCCGGTGTGGCACGGGCGCTCCTCGACCTGCACGCCGGCGGGACCGGGGACCTCGGCACCGCCGCCTCCCCCGTGGCCTACGGCGCCGGCTCCTACTACGTGAGCGCGGAGGCGCAGTCGGAGAACCTGATCGTTCTCACGAGCCGCGGCGTCGTGGGCACGGACAGCCGCGCGGTCCGCGCCGTGGTCACGAAGGTGCTCGGTCTGTTCCACCACGCGATGTACATCGGCAACTCCTCCGGGGACCCGACCTACACGCTCCGGCTCGGAGGCACCGGATCGGCGGCGGATCTCGTCAACGGCGACCTCTACTGCGGCGGGAACGTGTCGATCGAAGGCGACTCTTCGGTGACCGGAGCGATCCGCGCCACGGGAAGCATCTCCGGCGCGGAGGGGACCTCCGGCATCACCTTCCCGCCGCCCGACCTCGCGCGGATGGACTACCCGTCGAATCACGACGTGAACGTCGCGGCGGAGTTCCAGGCCTCCGCCGTCTACCGGAGCATTTCGAACGGCGGGTCCGCCTACCAGGTCCCCGAGGACAAGCGATCGCACATTTTCCGGATGAACCCCAACGACCGGGTGGCCTGCACCGCGGCCACCGCGAAGAACGACTACTTCCTGGAGGACCCGTACGAACTCTTCTCAGCGAACGCCGCCCTGAACTTCACCTCGGCCACGAAGATCTCCCTTGCCGGCACGAACGGCAAGCCCGGGCTCAACGGCAACCGCCTCGTCTACTACGTCGACGGGAACGTCTGGCTCCACTCCAGGGCCACCTTCTCCTTCGGGTTCAACCACGCTGAGCCGGACGGGCTCCAGATCACCATCGTCGCCCGGGGGAACGTCTACTTCTCCGACAACTTCTTCTACAAGAGCCTGAGCACCGATGCCGTGGCCTTCCTGGCCATCCGGGACCCCTCCGTCGCCGACTCCGGCAACATCTACTTCGGCGACCCCACCTTCGGCACCCTCGCGCGCATGGAGGGGTTCATGTACGCCGAGAACGACTTCTACGACCTGAACCTCGACGACCCCTCCACTCCTTCCATCGACGTCTACGGGATCATGTCCGCGGGCAACCAGGTGAACATCACGCGCAGCACGCCCGAGGCCCGGGCGGAGAGCAGTCGCACGAAGCTCGTCGTGACCCTCGATGACCGGGTGAAGAGCGGGGAGGTTTCGGTTCCCGGCATGCCGTTCCTGGAGGCGGGCTCCCTGAGTGAAGGTTCCTACGAGGTCATGTCCGTGATGCCGGTTTCCGATGGCCGGTGACCGCGGACCATATCCGGGGCTCGGCCTCCTGGCCCTCCCGGTCCTCCTGTTGGCGGGGATGGCCGGAGTCCCGGAGGCGGTCGCCGCCCCCTCGACGACCGGAGAGGAGCCGGCGGCGCGCCTGCGCGCGCTTCTCGGGGATCCGGAGGCCGCGGCGTCGGGGGACCTCCCGGCCCGCATCGCGGCCCTCGGCCCCGCCGTGCTCCCCTCCCTGTTCGAGGAGGTCTGGGTTCTCGCCGACGATTTCCGCCGGGGCGGGACCTTCGAGGCGGCCCTTTCGGCTTTCCGCTGCTTCCCGGTGACCGAGGTGCGGGCGTTCCTCCTCGCGGTGACCGCGGACGGGAGTCCGCCGGAGGCGACGCCCCGGGCACTCCGGGTCCTCGGCACTCTCGGCGACGCCGGCGGGGCCGCCGTGATCGCGGAGCTCTGTGCCCGGCAGGGCCCGGAAGCGCTCCGCAGTCCGGCTCTGCGGGGGTTGGTCGTGACAACCCTCGCCGCGGCCTTCGCCGCAATGGACGGCGCCTGCGCAGGGGCGGAGGAGGTCTTTGCCGGCGGGAGTCCGGAGTTCCGCGCCGCGGTTCTCGACGCCCTGGAGAGGATCGGCGGTCCCCCGGCGGTGGAGGCCCTGCTACGGATCTTCGTGGCGGATCCCCGTCGCGGACGCGACGCGATCCGCCGGGTGGTCCGCATGCCCGTGCTGGGCGTGGAGCCGGAGCCGGCCGGTCTCGACCGTGCTCTTGGATCGCTGGCCGAGGATCCGGATGGTCGGTGCCGGGTTCTCTTCGCCATGGCCGCGGCGCGTCTGCACCGCGTCCGGAGTTTCGCGATGCTCCTGCCCCTCCTCGAGGACGAGAGCGGCGAGGTGGTGAGCGCGGCGGAAAATGCGCTCTTCGCGATGTCGAGCGTCCGGCTCCGGGGGGGCGCCGAGGTCTGGGAGGAGTGGTACCGGCGGGAAACCGTCTGGCGGGACGAAGAGATGCGGGAGGACCTCGACCGGCTCGGCGCCGGAGACCCGCAGGCGGTGATCGCCGCCCTCGGAAGGCTGTCCCGCAGGAAGCTCTACCGTGAGGGGTCCGGCGAACGGATCCGCGCCCGTCTTTCGGACGACGATCCGGCGGTCCGGAGTGCCGCCGCCCGGGCCATGGCCCGACTCGGCGACCCCCGAGGTCTCGACGCCCTTCTGGCCGCGCTGGGGGACGCGGACGAATCGGTGCGTTCCGAGGCCGCCGCCGCGCTGGCCGCCGTCACCCGGCTCCCGCCGCAGAAGGAGCTGGAGCGCTGGCCGGTGATCCTCGCGAAAGCTCAGTCCCGGCTGGACGAGACCCGCAGGATCAGGTAGAGGAGCTGGACCACGGCGGCCAGAGCGGCGGCTACATAGGTCATGGCCGCGGCGTTCAGGACCTTCGCGACACCCCGCTCCTCCTCCACCGTGGTCACGATCCCGGAACTCGCGAGGACGGCCCGCGCCCGGGAGCTCGCGTTGAACTCCGTGGGGAGCGTCACGAGCTGGAAGAGGACGACCGCGGCGAACAGGAAGATGCCGACCTTCATGAGGCCGGTCGCGCCCACCGCCGCGCCGAGTGCGAATGGAAGCCACCAGATGTTGCTTCCGATCATGGTCAGGGGGACCATCGCCGAGCGCAGGCGGAGCGGCGCGTACCCGGTGGCGTCCTGGATCGCGTGGCCCGCCTCGTGGGCGGCGATCGCCACGGATGACACGGACCGGCCGGCGTAGACCTCCGGCGAGAGGCGCAGGGCCTTCGTCCGGGGATCGTAGTGGTCGCTCAGCATCCCCTGGTGAGGCTCGATCGTCACTCCGGAGACGCCCGCGGCATGGAGGATCGCCGCGGCCGCCTCCGCCCCGGCCAGGCCCGACCGCACGCCCACCTTCGAGTAGCGGGCGAACATCATCTTCACGCGGGCCACCGCGATCAGGGACGGGATGGCGAGGACCGCGGTGAGGATCCACCAGGTCATGTCCATCATGTAGAAGAAGCCGAGGAAGCTCATGGCGCAGAGGATAACAGGAGAACCGCCGCGCGAGGAGTCCCGGTGCCGGGCGACGCGGCCGGTGGGCCGGTCGGGCGAAATCCTCTGCGGCTGGCGGGGCCAAGCCCCTACCCTGACCCCTCATGCCGCGCCGCACTGACCTGAAGAAGATCCTCGTGATCGGGGCCGGGCCCATCGTGATCGGCCAGGCCTGCGAATTCGACTACTCCGGCTCCCAGGCGGTGAAAGCGCTGCGCGAGGAGGGCTTCGAGGTCGTCCTCGTGAACAGCAATCCCGCCACGATCATGACCGACCCGGAGCTGGCCCACCGGACGTACGTGGAGCCGGTCACTCCGGAGGCCGTGGCCCGGGTGATCGAGCGCGAGCGGCCCGATGCGCTCCTGCCCACCCTCGGCGGACAAACCGGCCTCAACACGGCGGTGAAGCTCGCCGAACAGGGCGTGCTCGACCGATTCGGCGTGGAGATGCTCGGGGCGTCGCTCACGGCGATCCACAAGGCGGAGGACCGCGAGCTCTTCAAACGTTCCATGCTCCGCATCGGCCTCGACCTGCCGCGATCGGCGACGGTGCGGACGATCGACGAGGCACGAGCGGCGCGCGACGACATCGGCCTGCCCTGCGTGATCCGCCCGGCCTTCACGCTGGGCGGCGCCGGCGGCGGCATCGCCTACAACGAAGAGGAGTTCGAGGCCATCGTCGCGCGGGGGCTCGACCTCTCGATGATCCACGAGGTGCTCATCGAGGAGTCGGTCATCGGCTGGAAGGAATTCGAGCTGGAGGTGATGCGGGACCGGAAGGACAACGTGGTCATCATCTGCTCCATCGAGAACTTCGACCCGATGGGCGTCCACACCGGGGACTCGATCACCGTGGCGCCGGCCCAGACGCTGACCGACAAGGAGTACCAGCGTATGCGCGACGCGGCGATCGCCGTCATCCGCGAGATCGGCGTGGAGACAGGGGGCTCGAACATCCAGTTCGCGGTGAACCCGCGCGACGGGCGGATGGTGGTGATCGAGATGAACCCGCGCGTTTCGCGCTCCTCCGCCCTCGCGAGCAAGGCTACCGGTTTCCCCATCGCCAAGTTCGCCGCGAAGCTCGCCGTGGGCTACACACTCGACGAGATCCGGAACGACATCACGAAGGAGACCCCGGCCTCCTTCGAGCCGGCCATCGACTACTGCGTCGTGAAGGTCCCGCGATTCACCTTCGAGAAGTTCCCGGACGCCGACCGGACGCTCACCACCGCCATGAAGTCAGTGGGCGAGGCGATGGCGATCGGCCGGACCTTCAAGGAGGCTCTGCAGAAGGCGCTCGCCTCCCTGGAGACCGGATACGCCGGCCTCGGTCTCGACCGGAAGGATCCCTACCTGAACGGGGGCTCGGCGCCGCTCGAGGAGATCCGGCGGGCGCTCGCCACGCCCTGCGCCGAGCGGATCCGGGCCATCCGGCAGGCGTTCCTCGAAGGCCTCACGGTGGACGAGGTCGCGAGCCTCACGGCGATCGACCCGTGGTTCCTCGCGAACATCGCGGAGATCGTGACGATGGAGGGGGAGCTCCTCGGCTATCCCCGGGTGGAGGACGTGCCGGACGACCTCCTCCGGGAGGCGAAGCGGTACGGTTTCTCAGACGTCCAGTTGGCAAATCTCTACGGCCAGCCCGAGCTTCACGTCCGGAAGGAGCGGCTCTCCCGGGGGATCCGCGCGGTCTTCAAGCTCGTGGACACCTGCGCCGCGGAGTTCGAGGCGCGGACGCCTTACTACTACTCGACGTACGAGGACGAGTGCGAGGCGCGGGTCTCCGGCCGGACCCGGATCATGATCCTCGGCGGGGGGCCGAACCGCATCGGCCAGGGCATCGAGTTCGACTACTGCTGCTGCCACGCCGCGTTCGCGCTCTCCGCGGCGGGCTACGAGACGGTGATGGTGAACTCGAACCCGGAGACCGTCTCGACGGACTACGACACCTCGGACCTCCTGTTCTTCGAGCCGCTCACGCGCGAGCACGTCCTCAACATCGCCGACGTCCTTTCGCCCCACGGGGTCATCGTCCAGTTCGGCGGCCAGACGCCGCTCAACCTCGCCCGTCCACTCGAAGAGGCCGGGCTTCGGATCATCGGCACCTCGACGGCCGCCATCGACGCCGCGGAGGACCGCGGGCTGTTCCAGAAACTGCTGCGCCGCGAGGGCCTGCGGCAGCCGGAGAACGCCACCGCCATCTCCGCCGAGGAGGCCGTGAAGGCCGCGGAATCGCTGGGTTTTCCCATCGTGGTGCGCCCGTCCTTCGTCCTGGGGGGGCGGGCGATGGAGATCGTCTACGACCGGGAGTCGCTGCTCCGCTACATGCAGGGCGCGGTGGAGGCGTCGCCGGACCGGCCGGTGCTGATCGACCACTTCCTCGAGAGCGCGATCGAGGTGGACGTGGACGCGATCTCGGACGGCGAGCGGGTGGTGATCGGCGGGATCATGGAGCACGTGGAGGAGGCGGGGATCCACTCGGGGGACTCCGCCTGCTGCATGCCGCCGCTGACCCTGACCGAGCCGATCCAGGCCGAGATCCGGGCGGCGACGAAGGCCCTCGCGCTCTCGATCGGGGTCCGGGGCCTGATGAACGTGCAGTACGCCATCCAGCGCGACGTCCTTTACGTCCTCGAGGTGAATCCCCGGGCCTCCCGGACGGTGCCCTACGTGTCGAAGGCGTCGAAAGTCGCCCTCGCGAAGGTGGCGGCGCTGGTGATGGCGGGGCAGACGCTCCCGGAGGCGGGGCTCACCCGCGAACCCCTTGTCACGCACATGGCGGTGAAGGAGCCGGTGTTCCCCTTCAGCCGGTTCCCGGGCTCGGACATCATCCTCGGTCCGGAGATGCGCTCCACGGGCGAGGTGATGGGGATCGACTTCGACTTCGGCCACGCCTTCGCCAAGGCCAAGATGGGGGCGGGCCAGAGCCTGCCGGTCGCCGGCTCCATCTTCCTCTCGGTGAAGGACGCCGACAAGGACGCCGCCGCGTGGCTCGCCCGTACCCTCTCGGACCTCGGCTTCACGATCCTCGCCACGGCGGGCACCTTCCAGGCCCTCTCGGAGGCGGGGGTCCCGGCGGAGCCCGTGAAGAAGATCGCCGAGGGCCGGCCGAACCTCCTCGACCTCTTGAAGGACGGCCGCATCGCCCTCGTGGTGAACACACCCTCGGGCAAGGGGCCGAAGACCGACGAGGCGAGGATCCGGCGCGAGGCGGTCCTGCGGAACGTCCCGGTCATCACGACCCTCTCCGGTGCCGCCGCCGCCGTCCGCGGCATCGAGGCGATGCAGTCCGGAGACTGGGAAGTCCGCGCCCTCCAGGACTACTAGCAGCCCGTCGCCGAGGCGCTTCCACCAGCGCGGAGGCTTGCGCCGACGGGCTGTTAGCGGGTGGCGGCGATGCGGTAGCCCACCTTGTAGCGGGCGTCCCACTGGTCTTCCGGGGCGTCCTTCTTCTTCACCCGCCGGATCGAGAGCTCGATGACCTTGGCCTTCGGGGAGTTGGCCTCCACGCCGTGGGCGAAGAGCGTGGCCTGCTGGCGGGAGATGCCGGTGATCTCGATGTCCCAGTAGACCTCGGTGTACTTGTCCCGGATGTTCTTCGTCTCCTTCGGCGGGCCGAGGGTGACTTGCTCCGGGCGGATGTCCTGGCGGACGTAGATGTTCCCGAAGAACCGCTCCGGGGAGTTGAGCAGGGTCGTCTCGGCGGTGTCGGCGATGAGTTTCAGGTACTCCTGGATCTGCAGGGCCCGGAAGCCGAGTCCGTTCTGACCCGCGCAGAGGCGCCTCGCACGGTCGAGGCCCTTCGTCTCGACCTCCGAGAGCTTCGCGGCGGTGATGAAGATGAAGACCCCGAGGGCGATGTTCAGGACGACCATCACCACGATGAAGGCTTTCACCGCGTCCACTTCCGTGCGCGAGGCCGCCTCGTCGCGGGCCTTCTTCGCCGGCTTCTCCTTCTTCGCGCGGGCCATGTCAGTTCCCTCCCCCGGCAGCGGGATCGGCCTTCTGGATCGCCATGGGCTTCAGTTCCGCGTTGATGCCGAAACGGGTCTTGCCGCCCTCCGGCTCCGTCTCCGTCGTCTCGCGGATCACCTTGTCCACATATTCGATCCTCGCCAGTTCATTGCCGATCAGGTCGTACACGTCGCGTTTCCCGAGCTTGCCGTCCACGGAGACGAGCTTCTGGGTGATCCGGATCTCGTCCACCCAGAAGTACCCCATCTGCGCCCGGAACCGGCTTTCACCGAAGCGGTCGGAGAGGTCCCGCCAGATCGCGAGCGCGCTGCGGATCGGCGGGATGCCCTGCACGTTGAACCCCATCTCGGTCGTGATGTGGACATGCATCTTCCGGATCTGCGACTCCCAGAGCGACAGGCGCACGAAGTGGTCGCGCGGCTGTTCCTCCCCCTTGGGGCCGAGGTCCTTCTTCCCCATGTCGCCCAGTACCTCGTCGTACTTCGCCCGGGTCTTGTCGATGTACGTGGAATCCAGCAGCGACAGGACGTTCTGGAACTCGGACTGCCGGACCCGGAGCGTGTGCTGAGTGTGGAGCCACACGAGGAAGAGCAGGATGAAGACCAGGGAGACGGTGGAGGCGAGGGCCACCTTCACGAGGTCGAATTTGCGGGTGTAGCGCAGGTCCTCCCGGCGGAACTCGAGGCGCAGGCCGGGGGCGCCGAGCTGCGTCAGCGCGCACCCGAGCGCGATGCCGGCCACGGCGTTCGCCATCTCGATGTCGGCCGCTGGCACGGCGCGCGTGTCCCCGGCTATGAAGGGCAGGCGCAGCACGGGCTTCCGGAAGCGCTCGGCGAGGCGGTCGACCACTCCCGGCGCGAGGCTCGCGCCGCCCGTCACATAGACGGCGGTGAGGGCGGCGTCCATGGGCCAGGAGGCGAGCGTCCGGGTGACTTCGCGGTGGATCCTCACGATGAAGTCGTCCTGGCGGCCGAGCGTGATGGCGCTCGTGATCTCCGCCACCGTCTTCTCGCCGTCGGGGAGGCCTTCCGGCTCCAGGGCGAGGGACTCGAGGAGGTCCCCCGGCCGGGGACTCCCATCGCCCTGCTTCGCCTGTTCGCGCGCCGAATCGGTGTCCACCGCGAGGTCCCTCGCGAGGACTCGGACCAGGGCCTCCGTGCCCGACCGGAGGGACCGGCAGGAGGCCAGCTCGCCGTTCATGACGAAGAGGAGGTTCGTCGTGGAAGCGCCGAGGTCGAGAACCACGGCGTTCGGGTGCTCGGTGAACGCCCCGCAGGACCGCGCCGCCGTGTAGAGGGCGGCCAGATCGAGGTTCAGGTGCATCGGGTCCACGCCGTTCGCCTTCAGCATCTCGAGCCGCTGGCGGATGGCCGTCTTCGGCGCGGCGAACACGAGGACCTTCGCCTGGTCCCGCGCCTCCCCGGTCTTCAGGAAGTCGATGACCACGTCCTCGATGGCGTAGTTGTGGAGGTGCGCCTCCGCCTCGAAGCGGATCACCTTGCGGATCGCGTCGGGCTCCAGGAAGGGGACCATGATCTCGCGCATCACCACGGCCTTCGAGCTGAGCGCGGGCGCGACGGCCTCGCGCCGGGCGCGGGCCTCGCGGAGCACTTCACCCACCGCGGCGGACGAGGCCTCCGGCCCCGCCCCCGGGGGGATCTCCCGGTGTACGAAGCGGGAGACCCGCCACTTCTTCGGCGAACCCTCCACCTCGACGAGCTTCACCCACTGACTGCCGATGTCCAGACCGATCGCCTTGCCCACGCCAGATTCCCTCCGTCAGCGCGCCTGGTTCCCGGACCCGGGGTAAGCGGACAGGATCTCACGGATCTCCCGTTCCGCCTCCGCGTCGATTCCGCTGAGCTGGTCCTCGAGAAGCAGCATGACCTTGTCCTTCAGGGCCATGGTCCGACGATCCCTCTCCTCGAGGATCCGCCGGGCCCGGGCGAGGTCCTCCTCCTTCGTCACCCCGGCCGCCCGCATCTGGTCGAGGAAGCCGTCGATGTAGCTCCGCTCGGCGCGTGGGGGATCGGGGAGGGGCACGGAGTACCGGCCGAAAAGGACTCCGGTGGAGCCTCCCGCCAGAAAGGTAACGGCAAGAGCCGTCGCGATCCAACCCTTCATCGGTTCACCTCCACTTCGATACGGGGCACGCCTTCCCGGACGATGGCATCCATGAGCCGGTCCACGGCTCGTCCGGCGGTCAGGGCGGGCGGTGGTGCGGGCGCCGGCCCCGCGGTCAGGAGGAGCGCGCCGCCAGTGACGGCGAGGAGCAGCGAGGCCGCGGCCACGACCACCCGGAGGAACGGGAGCGAAGCGACGAGCCGGGCGCCGGGCGCCATGAGGCGCTGCCGGATCCGTGCCGGAAGATCCGCGGGCGCCGCCGGCCTCGGGAGCGAGCCGAAGTAGGCCCGCTCCGCCTCGATCGCCCGGGCCGCGCGGGAGCAGTCGGGGCACGTCGAGAGGTGGCTCTCGACTTCCGGTCGCCCGAGGCGGGCCTCCTCGCCGTCCGCGAGCGCTCCGAGCGCCCTCCGGATCTCCTCGCAGTCCATCGATGCCTCCTAGAGCAGCGGCTCCAGAACCTCCCGGAGCCTCTCCCGGGCCCGGAAGAGCCGCGACTCCACCGTGCCCTTGGGCAGGTGCAGCACCTGCCCGATCTCCTCGTAGGTCAGTCCTTCGTAGTCCCGGAGCACGAGGATCCTCCGGAACTTCTCGGGCATCCGGTCGAGGGCCTCCGCGAGCCGCACGCCGAGTTCCCGTCCGTGGGCCAGACGCTCCGGTCGCGGCGCGTGATCCTCGACGCCCTCGGGGCCCGTCGGGCTGTCCTCGAGGGAGAGGGCCCGCCGGCGGCGCCACCGCTTGCGCCAGTCGGCGGCGGTGTTCACCGCCACCCGATAGAGCCAGGTGTAGAACGCCGAGCCACCCTCGAAGGAGCCGAGGCGGTAGAACGCCTTGATGAAAACCTCCTGCGTGACGTCCTCCGCGTCCTCGGTGTTCCGAAGGAGCCCCCAGACGAGCCGGTAGATGCGATCCCGGTAGCGATCCATCAGGGACGCGAATGCATCCGCGTCCCCCGTGCGCGACCTCGCGATCAGGTCTTTCTCGTCCAGGGACTCCTCCCCGGGTCGGCGTGGAAACACGCAGGAGTCTGACGCCCCGGGCGGCCGGATCTTCCGTCAGGCCGGCCCGGGATCGGGCGGGAAGAGGTGCCCGAGCTTCTCCCGCTTCGTCTGGAGGTAGCGCCGGTTCTCGTCGCAGGCCGGGACGAGGACCGGGACGCGTTCGACGATCTCGAGCCCGAACCCCTCGATGCCGGCCCGCTTGGCCGGGTTGTTCGTGAGGAGTTTCATCTTCCGGACTCCGAGGTCGTGGAGGATCTGGGCGCCCACCCCGTACTCGCGCTGGTCCGGGCGGAAACCGAGCCGGACGTTCGCCTCCACGGTGTCGAGGCCCTGCCGCTCCTGGAGGCTGTAGGCCCGGAGCGTGTTCGAGAGGCCGATCCCCCGCCCCTCCTGCCGCATGTAGAGGACGACGCCCCGGCCGGTTTCCTGGATCAGCTCGAGCGCGTGGTGGTGGT
>JALOQY010000207.1 GCA_025459285.1 Planctomycetota bacterium
GGTCCTCGAAGCCGTGAGCCTCACGCCCCGCGACACCATCCGCCTCGTCCGCGAAACCCTCGAGGCCGCGTTCCGGTTCGACCTCCGCATCATCGACGAACTGGGGATCCGGGCTCCCAAGGGCGACTTCTCCGGCATCGAGTTCCTCGACAACCTCGTCCGGGCCATCATCTGCGGTCACCTCGACCCCTTCCCCCGCGCGAAGCGCGCGCTCCGCTGCGCGCTCGAGGGCCTGTCGAGCCTCCGGCTGCTCCAGTACCTCTACTTCCGCGGTGAGATCCGGCAGGCTCGGGAGATCCGCGCCGCCCTGGCCTCAGGTTCGGTGGTCTGACCCCGGGGGCGGCGTATACTGCCGCGATGAGCGGTCGGCCTCTCGTCGTCACGCTGGACCCGACCGGCGAGGGGCGCGCACTCTTCGAGGCCCTGGCCGGAGATCCCTCCTTTCAACCCCACCGGAACCCCTCCGCACTCTGGGCGTTCCGCGGTGCGGGCGTCACCGTCTGCCTCTATGCCTCGGGCAAGCTCGTCGTCCAGGGGGCGGGGGCCGGGCCGTTCGCCGAGGAACGGCTCGGCGGGAGCCCCCCCCCGGCGCTGGAGTCCCTCGACGAGGACCTCGTCGGCACGGACGAATCCGGAAAGGGCGACTACTTCGGACCGCTCGTGGTTGCCGCGGTCCACGTGCCGGCGGGACAGGACCGGGTGCTCGCCGAGATCGGCGTGCGCGACTGCAAGCTCGTGCCGGACGGCGAGGCGCACCGGTTGGCGAAGACGATCCGCGCCGGCTATGAGCACGAGATCGTGTCCATCGGGCCGCCACGGTACAACGAGGTCTACGAGGGCTTCCGGAACGTGAACCGGATGCTCGGCTGGGCCACGGCGACGGCGATCGCCGGGGTCCTCGCCCGCCGGCCGTGCCGCCGGGTCCTCTCCGACCAGTTCGGGAACGAGCGCCTCATCGCCGACGCGCTCGTGAAGAAGGGCGTATCCGTCGAACTCACCCAGCGCCCGAGGGCCGAGTCGAACCCCGCCGTGGCGGCGGCCTCCCTCATCGCCCGGGCCGCGTTCCTGCACGAACTTTCCAGACTCTCCGCGGAGACCGGGATGGAACTCCCGAAAGGCGCGGGCGCTCCGGTGGACGCGGCGGCCCGGAAGCTCTACCGCGCCGGCGGTCGCGAGGCGCTCGCAAGGGTCGCCAAGCTCCACTTCCGAACCACGGTGAAGATCACCGGCTCCCTCTTCTGACCGCGTCGTCGCGCGGCGCGGAAGGATGGTATGATCCGGCGCCATGCGGTTCACCAAGATGGAAGGGCTCGGCAACGACTACGTCTACGTGGATGGTTTCCACGAGCGCGTCCGGGATCCCTCGGAGCTCGCCAAGGTCATCTCCGACCGCCACTTCGGCGTGGGCTCCGACGGGCTCATCCTCATCCTCCCCTCCGACCGCGCCGACCTCCGGATGGACATGTACAACTCTGACGGCTCGCGCTCCGAGATGTGCGGGAACGGCCTGCGCTGCGTGGCCTCCTTCGCGTATCGCCGGGGCCTCGTCACGAAACCCGCGATGACCGTGGAGACGGGCGCCGGTCTGCTTCCCGTGGAGGTGGTGGCGGAGGAGGGACGGGGCCGCGACCTCGTTCGGATCGACCTGTCGGTGCCGCGCCTCTCGCGCCCCGAGATCCCCATGGCCGGACCCGAGGGTCGCGCCGTGGACGAGTCGATCGAGGTCGCGGGCCGGACGCTGCGGATCACCGCGGTGTCCATGGGCAACCCGCACGCGGTCTCCTACGTGGAGGACATCGACTCCTTCCCCGTGGAAACCGTCGGACCGGTCCTCGAACGCCATCCGCTCTTCCCGAACCGGGTGAACGCGGAGTTCGTCCAGGTGCGGGACGAGAACAGCGTCTACCAGCGGACCTGGGAACGCGGCGCCGGGGAGACGCTCGCCTGCGGGACGGGAGCGGCCGCGGTGTGCGTCGCCGGCCTGCTCACCGGGCGCACGGCGTCGCCCCTCCGGGTCCGCCTGCGGGGAGGCGAGTTGCTCGTGGAGTGGGACGGGGCCGGCCCGGTGCGGCAGACCGGCCCGGCGGTGATGGTCTTCGACGGCCGCTGGCTCCGCGGGGAGTGACGGTGGCCCGACCGCTGACCGCGCTGGCCGTCCGCCCCGCCCGCGGGCGCGGCAGGGAGGCCTTACTCCTCGGCTTCGAACCGCCGCGGACCACCATGCTGGCGTTCATCCCCCGGGCTCCTCCGGAGACGATGGCGCGGGCGCTCCGGCGGCTCACGGCGCCCGACGCCCTCTTCACCATCGCCGGCGGCGCGGGTGTCGCGGGCTTCCGCGAGGCCCTGGGAACCGCGCGGGTCCTCTCCTGCGATCCGGGCGAAGTCCTCCGCTTCCTCTGGTTCTTCCGGGACGAACACGACCTCCTGTCCCTCGGCCACGCCAGCGATCGGAGACTCCTCGACGAGCGGTTCCTCGCGAGGACCTGGCCGGACCTCCGCTCGGCCCGGGGTCGGACGGACGTCCACGATCTCCTGCGGGAGACCGCGCAGATGATCGGCGTGAAGCTGCCGCGGCCGGATGCGAACCACCGTGGACCGGCTGCGACCTCCGCCTTCCTCGAGGCCGGTCTGTGTTTCGTCGCCACGCTCCTCCACGTGTTCGGCGCGCCGGTGGCCGGCGTGACGTCGGACGGTGGCGTCCTGCGCCTGTCGGATCCGTGGCTCCGGGCCCGGACGGGGGGAGACTGACGGTCGGTCCCGGTGGTTCCTCTCCGGTGGCGCGCGGGTGGGCCAGCAGCCCGTCGAGGCCGAGGACGTTCTCAGCAATGCGACCCGTTGCCCCGACGGGCTGGTAGTCTATCGGCTTGCTCCCATGGCCAGGACCCGCCCCCCACGTTGTCCTCAGTGCGCCCGCCGGATCGAGCCCGAACGCAGCACATGTGCGAAGTGCGGCCGCGTGCTCCTTGCGCTCTGCGAGTGCGGGCAGACGCTCTCCGTGTTTGCCGGACGATGCGACGCCTGCGGGCGGTCCCGGATCCCGGACCGCTACCGATCCCGGATCCGGATCCCGGGCCTTCTCGTCGTCGTGATCGCGTGCGCCCTCGCGGGGTTTCTCCTCTACCGCTTCGTGCTCCGCGACGAGCGGAAAGCCCGCTGGCGGGACCTCTTCGAGGCCAACCAGGCGTTCCTCGCGAAGCGCCACGAGGAGGCCGTCGTCCGGTTCGAACGCTACCTCCGCGACTGGGGCGAATTGGCGGAGGCGCGCTACGCGCGGGGCCTCTCGCTCTCCTTTCTGGGCCGGACGGAGGAAGCCGTCACCGATGCCCGTCGGGCCCTCGCCCGGAGGCCGACGCTGGACGCGGCGGCCCTTTTCCTGGCCCGGCAAGCGCTGCTCCGGAACGACCCACGGACTACTTCCTCGACATCGCCGTTCCCTGGGTCAGCCTGAGCTACTACACCGGGCTGAAGGGAGGCGACTCCTTCCGGGCCGCCCTCGGCAGCAGCACGACGCACTCGGGCGTGAACAAGGACCTGCCGCTGAACCTCTCCGGCGGCAGCAACGTGAGCGGCGGCTGGACCGACGCCGTGACCCTCTCCTCGAACCACGCCCCGGAGCCGGCCACGCTTGCCCTCTTCGGCCTCGGCATCGGCGGCGCATGGCTCGCGAGGCGCCGGCTCTCCGGAAAAAAGAAGGGCGCGGCGGATCGCCGCGCCCCCCGTCGCTGACGAACTCCGGGCGTCACTGCGCTTTCGCGAGGAGCCGCTCCCTGTTCTCGGCCCACCACTTCGCCCAGGCGGTGGCGTCCTCCCCCAGGTCCTGCCCCGCGAGGCGGACCAGCGACTGCCGGATCACCCGGCGCTCCAGTATCGCCGCGTCGCGCTCCGTGGCGAGCACGCGGACATCGAGGATCTGCCCCTCCTGGAGGATCCCCACCATGGGGTCGGCGATGAAGGCGGTCTGCGCCACCTCGACGTCGAAGTCCTGGATGAAGGAGAGCTGGTTGGCGCAGTAGATGTGGGAGCGGTTGATCCCCCCCCCGTGCGCCTGAAGCCGATACACGAGGTACTCGATGCCGAGCGGTTCCTCGATGCGCGCCACGGCCTCGACGGCGTTCACCCGGACCGCCGCGTTCTCCGACCACATGGCCCGCACGTAAGGCGCGAGGAGGTTCGGATCCCGGAAGGACTTCGCGGCCTCGAGCGCCGCGATCCGGACCGGCTCGCTCGGGTCCACGAGGGTTCGGTGGACGAGCGGGCGGAGGGCCCGGCGGTCCCCGATCCGGCCCAGTTCCCGCGCCGCGAAGAGCCGCACGTTCTCCGCCGGATAGCGTAGGGCGAAAGCCAGCGGATCGACCTTGTATCGATCCTCGATCCCGGCGAACGCGCCCGTCGCGATGCGCTCCACCTTCGCGCCGCCCGCGGCCATCTTCGAAAGGAGGTCGCGCACCCGCGCCTGTTCGGACAGCCGCTTCTCCTTCTCGGTCTTCGGGAGCTTCAGGATCGCCACTTCCTCCGGAAGCAGCCATGCGCCGTCGTGGCGCACGAGGCCCTTCGCCCGCATCGCCTCCTCGCGGGAGAGCCAGCCCTCCGCCGTCCGCTCGTAGCCCAGTTCGCGCCGGGCGCCCTCATGGTCCGGCTCGAGGGCGATGACCCGCTCGAACTCCATGCGCGCCTGGTCCTCGAGCTTCTCCTTCCGGCACCACAGTCCGAGCAGATAGTGCCCGTTCAGGTCGTCCGGCGCGAGCGCGCCCGCCTTCTCCTCGTACTGTCGCGGACCTTCCGCGCCTCCCCCGAATGCCATCGGGGCGAGGAGGAGGGCAAAAACCAGCCATGCTGCGGTCCTTCTCATGCAAAGCTCCTTTACCGGGGCCTCGATCCGTCTCTATAACGTCGCCCCGGTCAGCCCTGCACCGTCTCCCCGTAGACGATCACGCAGAGACAGGCCTCGGCGCGCGGAACCACCTGCACCGAGACCGGCATGATGCCGGGGTGCTCGGAGAAGAACCGCTGGAGGCGATCCCCCACCTCGGAGTCCGGACACGACATGGAGGCCACCTTCGTCGTGACTGGCTTCGGGGCGACCTGCTTCTCGGCCACCGCCCGGAGCGCACCGAGGACGTTCGTGGTGAGCCCGAGGAGATGGCCGTGGCGCTCGGCGATCTCCTCGCCGTGCCCGAGGTACGGGCTGGAGATGGACTCTTCCTTCTCGAGGATCGCGTCCACCGCCCGGTCCACGACCTGTTCGTAGAACTTGTAGAGCACGCCCCACGCCCGGCGATACCGGTTCCTGTCGGCCATGGCCCCATCTTCGCCGGGCCGGGGCCCCGCCGCAAGGCCCGATCCGCCCGGCCGGGGTATACTTCGCGCCATGGACTCCCGCCCGGTCCTTCTCGCGGCGACCGCTCTCGTGCTCCTCCTCTGGCCTTTCGGAGCCCGGGCGGCGCCGGACTACCGGACGTCCCTCGCGGCGGCGCAGCGGGAGGCCCGCACGGCGGGCAAGCCGATCCTCGCTCTCCTCGTCCGGGAGGGCGAGGCCCAGTCCGGCCGATTGGAGCGTCTCCTCGCCGGAAGCCGGCCGATCCTCGAACTGCTGCCGGAGTTCGTCTGCGTCCGCCCGGAGGGCTCCGAGCGCGACCGCCTCGTCGACCGCTACGACATCACATCCCTCCCCGCCACGCTCTTCTTCTCGGACCGCGGCGTCCCCGTGAAGCTGGTGGTTGGCGTCCTGACCGCCGCGCGGTTCGCCGAAGCCATGCGCGCGGTGCTTTCGAAGAACCGCGAGTTGAAGACACCGCGGCCCTTCGAGCCGCCTTCGCGGCCGGCGCCCCCGCCCCGGGCCGAGCGCGAGTTCCCCCACTCGCCGTCCTGCCCGGACGTCTGTCCCTCCTGTTCCCCCGCCCTCTCGAAGGCGCTCGGATGGCTCGCCGCGAGGCAGAAGGCGGACGGCCGCCTCTCGAAGCTCCCGGAGGAGTGCGTCACGCGAACCGAGGACGGCCGGCTGCTCACACGCTCCATCGACCACGTGGACACCGCCCTCACCGCTCTCGCCGGGCTCGCGTTTCTCGCGTCCGGGGACGAGGCGCTGAAGGATGAGGCGACGCGGGCTGCGCGGTTCCTTCTACAGGCGGTCCGCCCCGACGGCATCGTCTGCGCCGAGGAGGGCAACGACTACCTCCATCTCACGCAGTGCAACTTCGAGACCCCTCTCGCCGCGATGTTCCTCGCCGAGATGCAGCGGACCGCCCCCGATCCGGTCCGGGCCGCGAAGCTGCGGTCCATCGCCGACTACCTGGCGGGGGTCCAGGACCCGCGCTCCGGGGCATGGGGTTACAGCCACGACTTCAACGGGATGCCCGCCTCGGAGAAGCGCGGCTGGCGTCTCCTCGCCACCACGTACTGCGCGCTCGCCGGCCTCGAGTGGCTCCGCGACGCCGGAGTCACCGTGCCGGGCGAAGTCCTCGAGCGCGGCGCCCGCTACGTCCGATCCTGCCTCGGACGCGACGGGCTGTTCACCTACCGGTCGGAGTTCCGGAGGATGGACGGGTGCGCCGCCACCACCGCCGGGGCGTTGGTGGCGCTCGGTCGCTCGGGCCTCGCCCCCGCCGCGGAGTTGGCGAAGCTGCGCCGGGCGTACCGCCCGCGTCACCGGGACTTCCACGACTACGGGAAGCACTGGCACTTCTTCCTCCTCTTCACCGCGCTGGCCATGAACGACGAGGGGGAAGGGGCGGGGCGGGACTTTTTCGAGCACATCCGGGACGTTCTGCTCTCCTCGCAGGAGGATGGCGGTTCGTGGTCGGAGCCGGACGGGACCGGCGGCCGGGTGATGGCCACGGCCTGCGCGGCCATCTCCCTCGCCCTGCCGCGGCGACGCCTGCCCATCGCCTCGGCGGCTCCCGCCTCGACGTGGCCAGAGCCGCCGGCAAAGCCCTCGTATGTCCCGCCGCCCCACCCCTCCTGCCGCGTGAAGATGTTCGAGCACGCGGGCGGCTACCGCTTCGACCTCGTCGTCTCCACGGACGGGCCGGCCGATGCCGCGTGGTTCGCCCGCTTCGGCCGCGCGCTCGTCGGCGCGAACCGGATCCTCCACGACGTGACGGACGGCCAGATGTGCCTCTCCCGTGCGGTCCTCTGCGGTAAGGGCGAGCGGTCCGGAGAGGCCGACATCCGGGTGCTCACGGGCTTCTACGAACAGGAACTCCTGCCCCAGCCCTTCGTGCATGGGATCACGATGGTCTCCGAACGGACAACGATCCGGGGGGAGCGCGAGAAGAAGGGGCTGCGGATCGGCGACTGGGTGATGCTGCCCTTCTTCGCGCGCGGTTCGACGGATCCGCTTCCGTGGGACGACCCGCGGCTCGTCCGGGTCCTCGCCCACGAACTCGCCCACTACCTCCTCGGGCTGCTCGACGAGTACGACCCCCGGACGGGCGGAAGCCGCTGCCGCTGCCTGATGGGCGACCTCCGGGCCACCGAACTCTGCCGCGACGACGACCATTCGGACCCGGAGAATCCCGAATCCTGCTGGGCCCACGCGAAGGCCCTCTGGCCCCGCCTCGTCGTCCCGCGAGTCGAGGATCCCGGCCCGTGGGACCCGCCGGCGCCGCGGATCCTCGCTCCGGAGTCCCGCTGACGGCGTCCCCCGGCGGGCGACCTGGAACCGGGCAGGAGATCGGGAACGCATTCTTCCCGGGCGCCGGGGCAGTTATCATGGGAACATTGATCGTGATACGGTCTGCCACGAGGTGGAGACGGATCTCGGAACACGACCGGGAAAGGGATGGGCAGAGATGAGCTCGAGGGAGAACGAGCGCTTGGGGCCGTACCGTGTGCTTTCGGCACTCGGCACGGGGGCGACGGGCCGCGTCTACAAGGCGGTCCTCACCGAAGATCACGGCGAACTGGCCGCCGGCGCCACCGTGGCCTTGAAGGTCATCCATTGGCATCTCCTCGGGGACGCCACTCTTCGGAAGCGGTTCGATCGCGAGGTCCAGCTCGGCCGGACGGTCCGACACCCGAACGTGGTCAGGGCTTTCGGGGCCGAGAGAACGGGGGACAGCGAAGATGGCGAGTACTTCCTGGTGATGGAGTACGTCGAGGGTCAGAACCTCCGCCAGCTGCTGGAGGAGCTGGGGAGGCTGCCCGAGCCGCTCTGCCGTCACATCGGCCTCGGCGTGGCGCAAGGTCTGGATGCGATCCACGGGGCGGGTGCGATCCACCGGGACCTGAAGCCCGAAAACGTCCTGATCACCCGGGACCACACCGTCAAGATCATGGACCTGGGGGTCGCGCTCCTTGTTGACGAGGGTCCAC
>JALOQY010000527.1:0-3344 GCA_025459285.1 Planctomycetota bacterium
CGATCATGCTGCCACCGAAGGCGGTGCAGCTCGACCTCTTCGAGCCCGCGCCCCCGGAGCGTTACGTGGCCATCGTGACCAACCGTGACCTCCCTGGCGACGAGCTGATCCATTGGCATCGCGAGAAGTGCGGGACGGTCGAGAAGATGCACGACCTCCTGAAGCACGACGTCGGTGCCCGACTGTTCCATTCCGGAGTCTTCGGAGCAAACGCCGCGTGGTATCGTCTGGCGGTCCTGGCATTGAATCTCTACGTCGCGATGACACACCTGTCCCTCCCGCCGGAGTGTAAGGATGAGCGACTCTCCACGGCGCGGTTCCGCTTTTTCAACCGGGCAGGCCGCGTCATCCGCCATGCCAGACGGTTCCTCGTCGTGCTCTCGCACGTCGCCGTGCCCCTCGCCGCCACCTACATCGAGGTCCGAGGTGCGCTCAGCGCTCTGACCGGATAGCCGTAGGCCACTGCCCTCGACCCCTTCGTGCCCATTCTGCGTCCAGGCCGCCCCAACCCTTCGCCTATCCGCCTCCCTTCCGCTCTCCGCCCGCCTGAATAGCCCCATCTTCGGCCCGAAACCTACCCCAAAGCGACGTCAGTAGCGTACGGAGAGTCATTCCTCCTCGACTCGTGCCACTCGATGCCACCCCGGACTCGCCGCAGGCGGCCTCGGACGGCCCCCGCGCCGGCCCAGGCGCCGCCCGCCCCGATAGCTTCGGACCGAGGCGGCGGATGGGAGGTGGAGGGAGCCCCTGCGTGGTGCTACACTTTTTTCATGCCGATTCACGACTGGACCAAGGTGGCATCCGGAATCTTCCATGACTTCCACGTCGTGTGGATCGGTCGGCTGAAGGGGGTCTTGAACGAAGAACTTCTTCCGCGGCCTTTCTACGCCCTCGCGGAGCCCTTCCTGGGAGAGGCGGAGCCGGACGTGATCGCTCTCGAGGCGCAAACCGACCTGCACCTCGATCCTCCCGCCACGTCAGGTAAACCGCCCAGGTCGTGGTGGAGGACATCGTGCCGGATCCTTTCAGCCGCAAAGCTCGCCGGATCGCGATCAAGGACGCTGTCCAAGGGGACCGAGTCGTGGCGGTCATCGAGATCGTATCGAGCGGCAACAAGACCTCCCGGTCGCGAGTCGAGCAGTTCGTCGGGAAGAGCGTGACTCTCCTCGAGAAGGGGATCCACCTGGTCGTGCTCGATCTTCAGGCTCCGACCCCGCTCGTCCCTCGAGGTCTCCACGCCATGATCTCCTCGCAGCTCGGTCACGAGCCATCCGCGGCTCCGGCCGAGCGCCCCCTCTCCGCGGTTTCGTATCAGGTCCTCGAGACGGGGACCCTGCGCGCCCACTTCGTGCCCTTGAAGGTCGCCGACCGTCTCCCCGAGCTCGCCGTCTTCCTTGGCGCGCACGATTTCGTTCGATTGCCCCTCGAGATGACCTACGAGGACTCCTTCAGGACCGTGCCCTGGAAGTTCCGCGAGGTCCTCGAAGAGCGATAGCGAACACTCATCGCCGGACGCTTGGATGCCCTGGACGACACGACCGCGTGCACTTCTCCGGCGGCCCAGGAAGGACTACAATCTATAGTGGTACGGGTGAGGGACGCGGCGGTCGAGGAAGGGTTTTCGGGTCTGGCCATCGGATTTCCCCGGCTCCTCTCCCCGGTCCCTGTCACGGAGCGAATTCACTGAAGGTCAAGGACATGGCACGCGTCGTCTCGATTCTCTGCGCTTTCATGCTCATCCTCACCATCCCGCTCGAGGGCGGGAGCTTCCGGAGGGGAGACTCGAACATCGACGGGACGTTCGACATCTCCGATCCCGTGAAGATCCTCGGGACCCTCTTCCTCGGCGATGCCCAGCTGTCGGCGCCCGAGACCTGCGGCAAGGATCCCACGGCGGAGTCGCCCGATCTCGGCTGCGAGCGATCTCCCTGCCCATGACCGGGGATCGGCTCCGCCCGGACCGGTCACGGAAAGCATATCTGGCCCGAAATTGGCTATAACAACCGTTTCATTTAGCCTAATTATGGATAAAATGACTCATATATTTGTCCTTTTGGGGTAAAAATGCGCCGGTTCGCCCTGGACTACCTTCAAGAGTGGAAGACGAAGCCGAGCCGCAAGCCCCTGGTGGTACGGGGCGCGCGGCAAGTGGGCAAGTCCCATCTGGTCCGCATGTTCGCAAGCGATGTCTTCCACAACATCCTGGAAATCAACCTCGAGATCGATCGTGAGGCCCCTTCGCTCTTCGCCTCGAAGGAGCCGGCCACCATCCTCCCCCTGCTGGAGGCCCGCTACGGTACGGCGGTGGAGCCCGGAGGGACACTGCTCTTCCTGGACGAGATCCAGGCCGCCCCGCAGTTGCTCTCCTGCCTGCGCTACTTCCACGAGAAGAAGCCCGAGCTGCACGTGATCGCCGCCGGATCGCTGCTCGACTTCGCGTTGGCCGACCACCAATTCTCCATGCCGGTGGGCAGGATCGAGTACGCCCACCTTGGACCGATGAGCTTCGAGGAGTTCTTGCTCGCCGCCGGCAAAGGGAGTCTGATGGATCTCGTCCGCCGGTTCGCGCCGACCGACGAGGTCCCGGAGGCCATCCATGTCGAATTGATGCGCCTGGTCCGGCAGTACCTGGTCATCGGGGGGATGCCCGCCTCGGTGGAGGCCTTCATCCAAACCGGCAGCTATCGAGAGAGCGAGGCGGTGCGGCAGGGGATCCTCTCCACCTGCCGTGACGACTTCGCCAAGTACGCCAAGCATGTCGACCACAAGCGACTGGAAAGGGTCTTCGGAAAGATTCCCCTGCTGGTCGGCACGAAGTTCATGTACAGCAGCGTCGATCGGGAGGAGCGCTCCCGGGATCTGGGTCGGGCCCTGGAGCTGCTCTGCATGGCCCGGATCGCCCATCGAGTTCCCCACACGGATGCCAACGGAGTGCCCCTCGGCGCGGAGGCCGACGACCGGAACTTCAAGGTCCTCTTCATGGACGTGGGCCTCCTGTGCCGGAGCTGCGGCCTGAGCGTGCTGGACGTGGAAGGTGCCGAGGACCTGATGATGGTCAACGCTGGCGCGGTCTGCGAGCAATTCGTAGGCCAGCACCTACACCAAGCCGGCGAGCCCTACGAGGAGCCCGGTCTCCATTGCTGGATCCGGCAGAAGAGGGGCTCCAGCGCCGAGGTGGACTACGTCATCTCCGTGGGGGAGAAGGTCGTGCCGGTGGAGGTCAAAGCAGGCCGGACCGGGTCGCTCAAGTCGATCCACCTCTTCCTGCGCGAGAAGGGGCGGGACTTCGGCCTGCGCTTCAACGCCGATGTGCCCTCGCTCCTCGATGCCGAGACGAGCCTGGC
>JALOQY010000527.1:3384-3711 GCA_025459285.1 Planctomycetota bacterium
GCCGGCTATGCCGGGAGGCCCTCGGCTCCTGACCCGGAGCGGAATCCCTCTTCGCGACAGGTACGATCCCCACTCCAGGCCGGCGAGGCCGTGGATGCGGTCCGGGCGGCCGCCGGGGGGCATTTACGTATGCGAGCCTGGGAACACTCGGGCTTCAATGTCGACTTCGCCAGAAAGTTCGACGCCGACGACCGCCGCGGACTCGAAGGTCTCCTCTCGTACATGGAGCGCGCCCCGCTTTCCATCAGGAGGCTGACCTACCGCGCAGACAGCATGGTCCACTACCAGGGCACGAAGGTCCACCCGCGCCTTGGCACCGACCACCAG
>JALOQY010000208.1 GCA_025459285.1 Planctomycetota bacterium
TCCGGCGCGCCGCCGGGACGCGGCTCGTCTTCGACCTCGACGACGCGGTGATGGTGCGGCCCTCGGGCCGGCGGTTCCAGTGGTCGTTCGCCCGGGCGGTCCGCTTCGCCCGCATGGTCCGGATCTCGCGACTCTACCTCGCCGGGAACTCCTACCTCGCGTCGCGCGCGCCGCGGTGGGGGGCCGTGGTGCTGCGCCCGACGCCGGTCGACCTCCCGCGTTTCGCGCCGCGCGGGCCGCACGCCGGCCGGGGGCGGGTGGTGGGCTGGGTCGGCACCGCCGCCACCCTGCCCTACCTGCACGGTGCCCGGCCGGCGCTCCGCTCGCTGGCCGCCCGCCGGCCGGACCTCGTCCTCCGGGTCATCGGCCCGAAGCCCGCGGGCTTCGAGGGCGTCGCCGTGGAGCACGTCCCGTTCGTCGAGGAGACCGAGGCGGCGGCGCTCCGGGATCTCGACGTCGGGATCCTCCCGCTCCCCGACGACCCCTGGACGCGCGGGAAGTGCGCCTTCAAGGGCCTGCTCTACATGGCCTGCGGCCTGCCGGTGGTGGCCTCGCCGACGGGCATGAACGCCGAGGTCGTCGCCGACGGCGAGACGGGATTCCTCGCCGGGACGGACGCCGACTTCGCGGACCGCATCGAGCGGCTCCTCGACGACCCCGGCCTGCGGACGGACTTCGGGGCGGCGGGCCGGAGGCGTGTCGAGGAGCGGTACTCGAACGATGTCCTCACGCCGAAGCTGGCCTGCGTCCTCCGGAGCCTCTTCCCGTGACGGCCCCCCGCGTCCGGGCCTGCGTGGTGGGCTACCGTTCCGGGGAGCGGATCCTCCGGGCCTGCCGTTCGGCGCGCGAGGCCGGCGCGGAGGTGGTCCTCTTCGACAACTCGCCCGGCGACGGGACGGCGGACCTCCTCCGGCGGGAAGAGCCCTCCGTGCGGCTCCTGTCCGCCACCCGCAACCTCGGCTTCGCCGCGGGCTCGAACCGCGCGGCGGCGGGCGCCGGGACCGACTTCCTCCTGTTCCTCAACCCCGACGCCGAACTGACTCCCGGCGCGCTCGACGCGCTCGTCGCGGCGCTCGACGAGGACGCCTCGGCGGGGATCGCCGGGCCGGCGATCGTCTTCCCGGACGGGCGGCCGCAGCCCTCGGTCCGGCGCGATCCCACGGCATCGGCGATGCTCGAGCTGTTCACGATCTGGAAGTTCCTCTTCGTCTTCCGGCGGGCCTACCGGCGCTACCGCTCCCCGCCCGCAGTTCGCGGGCCGGTGGAGGTGGTCATGGGCAGCGCGCTCCTCGTGCGGCGCGGGCTGTTCGAAGCGCTCGGCGGGTTCGACGAGCGGTACTTCATGTACTTCGAGGACGCGGACCTCTGCCGGCGGTCCCGCAAGCGGGGCGCCGCGGTCCTCTTCGTCCCCGCGGCCACCGCCGTCCACGAGGGGGGCGTGAGCGGGAGGGCCGCGCCCGTCTCGCTCGCCGCGGCCCGCCTGGTGTCCGCCCAGCGCTACCTGCGCCGCTTCACGCCCGCGGGGCGGTTCGCCCTGTTCAGGGTCGCGTTCGTCCTCGGCTTCCCCCTGCGGGCGATGTTCGACTTCGTCCGTGACCTCCTCTACGCCGCCGCCTACGCCGCGATGCCGGCCCGCGCCGGCAAGGCGCGGCGCAAGCTCCGGGAGGCGCTCTCCGCGGCGAGGCTCCTCACCGCGGACTTCTTCCGTGTCGTGGCCGGTTGAGGCGATAAGGAGTGGACCTCCGATGAAGATCGTCGTACGCATCCCGAACTGGGTGGGGGACGTGGTCATGGCCACGCCGGCCCTGCGGGCGATCCGCGCCCACCACGCGGACGCGGAGATCACCGTGCTGGGCCTGCCTTCCGGGGAGAAGATCCTCCGCGGGTCGCCGCGGCACCAGCGGTGCGAGGTCTACGACCGGGAGGGGAAGGACCGGGGCTTCTTCGGGATGGGGCGGGTGGCGAAGCGCCTACGGGCTCACGGCTTCGACCTCGCCGTCTGCCTGCCGAACTCGTTCTCCTCCGCATACATCTTCTGGCGGGCGAAGGCGACGAGGCGGCTGGGAACCGACTACGGGAAGCGCGGGTGGATGCTCACCGATCGCTTCCGTCCGGCGATGACCGGCCACCGGCGCGAGCCGCGGTCGATGGTGGAGCACTACGCCGACGTGCTCGGGACGATCGGCATCCCGCGCGGCACCGCGGACCTCGAGCTCTTCGAGACGGAGCGCGGGAAGCGACACGCCGCCCGCACCCTCGAACTGCTCGGCCTCGGGGAGGAGGACCGGCTGGTGGCGATCAACCCCGGCGCCTCCTTCGGTGCCAGCAAGCTCTGGGTCCCGGAGCGGTTCGCGGCGGTGGCCGATCGCCTGCGGGAGGCGCACGGGCTCAAGCCCCTCCTGATCGGGGGCCCGGGGGAGGAGGCGATCCTCCACCGCATCGCGCAGGCCATGCGTACGCCGGCCTTCTCCACTGCCGACGGCGTCCTCGACCTCGACGCGCTGAAATCGGCCGTGAAGCGCTGCTCCCTCATGGTCACCACCGACACCGGTCCCCGCCACTACGCGGTGGCGTTCGGGGTGCCGGTCGTCGTGGTGATGGGGCCCACGGACCCGCGTTACACGGAGTCGAATCTCGATCGGACCATCGTCGTTCGGAAGACGGACGTGGAGTGCGCTCCCTGCCACCTGAAGACCTGCCCCCTGACGCACCATGGTTGCATGGAGTGGATCGAGGCGGACGAGGTGTTCGCGGCGGCGGAGGAGTTGCTGCGGCGGTTCCCGCCCGGGGCCGGAGGCCGGCCGTGAGGCGGTGCGCGGGGCTCCTTCTCCTCGCGATCCTCGCGCCGCCGGCGGCGGGGGCGCCGGACCGGTACGGCGACTTCCGGGAACTCGCGGCGGCGCTCCCCGCCCCCGGTCCCGGGGGGGCCTTCGTCCTCTCCGGGGAGGTGGTCGCGGGCGGCGAGACGCTCGGGACCTTCATGCTCTCCGCGGCGGCCGTCACGCAGGGGACGACGACGGCGTGGCAGGTGCGCACGGAGACGTCCATGGGTGTCGGCGCGGCGGCCTCGCGAAACGGGGAGGAGGTCTGGCTGACGCCGGGCTTCACGGTGCTCCGGGGCCGGGGCGAAACGGCCGGCCCGCGCGGGCGGCGCGCGTGGACCTTCGACCGGGTCGCCGGAGGTTTCCGGTTCGAGCCCGGCGGACGGACGGTGGAGCACGAGGGGCCCGCCGTTCCGGGACTCGCCGGGCTCGTGCTCCTCGGCCGGCTCCGGTCCCGGGAGGGGGGGGACTTCCGGGCGCCCTGGTTCGACGCCGGCTCGGAGGGGGAGGAGAAGATCGGCGAGGCGCGGATCGACTTCGCCGGGAAGGAGTCCTTTCGGGGCCGGGAGGCGATCATCGTCCGGGCGACGCAGGGCGGGCGGGAGATCCAGGTGGCCTTCGAGCCCGCCACCCGGGCGGTTCTCGGCGCCTCGATCCGCCATCCCGCGGAGAAGATCGAGCTTCTGCTCCTGCCCCCGGGATCCGGGCGGCCTCCGCTGCCGGCGGACTTCTTCGACCGGCCCGCGCTGACCCCGGAAGCCGGCGCGGCGCGCGCCGCCCTCGCCATCCTGTCCGGGGATACCCGACTGGCGGAGGCCGGTTTCCACTGGCCGACGCTCTACACGGAGTACCGGCGGTCCGACCCGACCACGGACCGGGGCTACGAGGAATACAAGCGGGCGGTCCTCGCGAAGCTCGCGGCGGCGCCGGGTCTGCTCCCCCGGGGCGAGGCGGAGGCGGTGCTCCGCGCCGTGTTCTCCGGACTCGCCCCGGAGGCCGCGGGCGAGGGCCGGTCCCGGGTCCGTTTCCCGCGGCCCCTTTCGGAGATGGTGATCGAGGTGGCCCTGATCGCCGGGGAGTGGCGCCTCGTGGCGCTGCCTCCGGCACGGTGAGGTGACGCGATGAAGACGGTTCTTCACCCCGGCCGATCTCGCGATGATCCCCTGAGGGCTCCCCTCTTTCGACCGCTGGTCCTGTTCGTCGTCCTGCCGCTCCTCCTGCCCGCCGCCGCCTGCCAGGTCGTGGTGGGTGGGGAGGACGAGTTCGGCCCCGAGGATCTCCGGGAGCCGGACCCGGTCGGCACCGCCTTCCTGTGGCTCCCGAACCGGATCCTGGATCTCGCGGAGGTGGTGCGGTTCGGTGTCGACCTCGGCCCCGGCTACGGAGCGGACCTCGAACTGACCTCGCTCGCCCGTTTCGCCGGGATGAGGCGCGACTCCCTGGGGATCGGCTGGCAGGGCCTGCGGCGCTGGCCGGTGACCCTCGGCCACGACCAGTACCACTGCGTGGGGCCGGCGAGCGGCCAGGTCGGCTTCGGCTACCACTGGTACCGCGGCCCGGCGGACCTGCGCCTCGAGCTGCACCCGCTGATCCTCGGGGTGCACGCGGCGGTCGACCTGTCCGCGGCGGGCGACTTCCTCCTCGGGTTCTTCACTCTCGATCCGGAAGAGGACGACCTCATCATCTGGAGGGATATCGACTGAATTCCCCCCACCGGCAGGGCCTCGACTGAAGGTCCGCCCCCTTTCCGCCGAAGTATACGAGGCGGCCTCGTCGGCTGTCCGAAGGGAGCGACATGAGAATGCACCTGTTACTGATCCCGGGGCTGCTCCTGTCGGTCGCCGCCTGTGCGACGACCACCGCCCCGGACCCCGTCGCGCACCCGGCCCCCGCGGTGACGCGCGCGCGTCCGGCGGTGGCCGCGCCCGCGTACCCGAACCCGCGCTCGGCCGTCAGCCCCGCCCCCGCTCCACGGACGGCGGCCAGCCACGTGCCCGCCCCGCGGGCGGCGGTGAGCCCGGTGCCCGTGGCGCGAATCGTGACTCCGGCCGTCGCTCCCGGGGGCTACGTGCGCCTGCGCGGTTCCCCGGAGATCCACCTGCGCTCCTGCGCCAAGGTCGCGCGTGCCAGTCCGGGCGGCGTGGTCCCAGCGAAGGCGAACGACGGCCCGCCCTGTTCGCTCTGCCGCAAGGCCGAGGCGCTCTCCCGCCTGCGCTAGCCCGTCGGCGTAAGCCCTCAGGCGCGCGGAAGCCCCTCGGCGACGGGCTGCCAGGCACCCCGGCCCGCCGCGTGGTGCCCCTGCCGGCTCGAATATATATTGACATACGTCGATATGTCCGGCAGGATGGCGCGCATGCAGCTCGTCGAGGACTTCGTCCGGGTCGGCAAGGCGCTCTCGGATCCCACGAGGGTCCGGATCCTCGCCTGTCTCTCCGTGCGTGACCTCTGCGTCTGCGAGCTGGTCCACCTGATGGAACTGGGCCAGCCCGCCGTCTCCCGGCACCTCGGGATCCTCAAGGACTGCGGCCTCATCGAGGACGTGCGCGAGGGAAAGTACGTGAACTATCGGCTGCGCCGGCCGGCCCGCGGGGCGTTCGGGGAGGCGGTGGTCCGCGGTCTGCTCGAAAACCACCGGGACGATCCTGACCTGCGGGACCTCATGGCGCGGGCCCTCGACGTCGACCGGGAGCGGCTGTGACCCTCTTTTTCCCCGCATCCATCATCACATTCCGATATCCGGATGAGTCGATCGAAAGGAGACTCCGATGCTGATCGAGGTATTCGGACCAGGCTGTCCGAAATGCAACCAGTCCGCCGATGCCGCGAGGGCGTTCCTCGCCGCGAAGGGCATCGCCGGGGAGGTCGTGAAGTTCACGAACCTCGACACGATGGTCGCGCGCGGCATCCTCCGCACCCCGGCGGTCTTCGTGGACGGCGAGAAGGTCCTCGAGGGGCGGGTCCTGCGGGAGAAGGACCTCGAGGCGTGGCTCGCGAAGAAGGGCGGATAGGGGCGTGAAGGCGAAGAACCTCGTCACCCTCGCCGCCATCGCCGCGATCGTGGTGGGCCTCGGGCTCTACCGCTCCCATGCCGCGCGCGCGCGTTCGGCGGCGGAGCCGGAAGCCGCGGCCGAACCGGGTCACGGCCTGCCGGGCCTCCTCGATTTCGGGAAGGGCGAGTGCCTGCCCTGCCAGCAGATGATGCCGATCCTCGACGAACTCGCCGAGCGCCACAGGGGACGCATCGTGGTCCGCTACGTGGACATGAACGTCCCCCGGAACAAGGAGCGGGCCGACGCGATGGAGGTGCGCGTGATTCCCACGCAGATCCTCATCGACGCGGAGGGGAAGGAGGTCATCCGCCACGAGGGCCTCTGGCCGATCGAGGAGATCGAACTGGAACTGGAGGTGCTCGGGTGGATCCCGGAACGCTGAGTCTGCTCGCCGTGGGCGGCGACTTCGCGGAGAGGGCCGGACGGCTGATCTCCGATGCGCCGTGGCTCGCCCCGCTCGCGATCTTCGCCGGAGGGGTCCTCACCGCCGCGAACCCCTGCGTTCTCGCCACGATCCCGCTGCTCATGGCCTACGTGAGCGGCCGGGAGGACGTACGGTCCTTCCGGCGAGCCGTCGTGATGTCCCTCGTCTTCGTGGCCGGCCTCTCGATCGCCTTCGCCGCGCTGGGGGTGGTCGCCGCGCTCGCGGGGACCCTCCTCGGCGACCTCGGGACCTTCTGGGACTACGCGATCCTCGTCGTCTGCCTGCTCATGGGGGCGCATCTCGTCGGACTCCTCGAGGTGCCCCTGCCGAGCGTGAACGTCGCCCCGAAGTGGCGCGGCCTACCCGGGGCCTTCCTCCTGGGCGGCCTCTTCGGCCTCGTCTCCACGCCCTGCGCGACGCCCATCCTCGTGGTCGTCCTCACCTACATCGCGGGCACCGGTGCCAGCGTTCCCTACGGCGCCCTGCTCCTCGTCTTCTACGCCCTCGGCCACAGCGTCCTCATCCTGGCCGCCGGCGCTTCCGCCGGCCTTGCGCGGGGTCTCGTGGCATCGAAGGGGCTCGCCGTGACGGGGCGCGTCCTCCGGATCGCCGCCGGGATCCTCATCGCGGCGGTCGGCGTCTGGCTCTTCATGGGGAGGGCGTGAGATGCGGGAGTGGTCGAAGGTCGCCCTGATCGCCGGCACGTTCCTCTTCTTCTACCTCGTGCCGTTCGCCGACCCCACCGTGTCCGGCGCGGTCCTCGAGATGTTCCACATGCTCGCGGAGTACGCCCGCGAGCACGTGCTCACCTGCCTCGTCCCGGCCTTCTTCATCGCGGGGGCGATCACCGTCTTCCTGAGCCAGGGGGCGGTGATGAAGTATCTCGGCGCCACGGCGAAGAAGATCGTGGCCTACACCGTCGCCTCGGTGGCGGGCACGATCCTCGCGGTCTGCTCCTGCACCGTGCTGCCGCTCTTCGCCGGGATCTACAAGCGCGGCGCGGGGCTCGGGCCGGCCTCGGCCTTCCTCTACTCCGGGCCGGCGATCAACGTTCTCGCCATCATCCTGACGGCGCGCGTGCTCGGCTTCGAGCTCGGGGTGGCGCGCGCCGTCGGGGCGGTCCTCTTCGCCTTCCTCATCGGCCTCCTCATGGCGGTCATCTTCCGGAAGGAGGAGGCGGCCCGGACGGCGGGCGCCGATCCCTTCAGCGGCGGCGGGGACGGCGCGCCGCTGTCCCGCTCGGCCCCCTTCGTGGCGGCCATGGTCGGTCTCCTCATCTTCGCCGCCTGGGGCCGGCCGAAGGAGCCGATCGGCTTCGCGGAGGCGGTGTGGAAGGTCCACTGGTACATCGCCGGCGGCTTCCTGCTCCTCACGATCATCCTCGCCTTCCGGTGGTTCCGGGCGGAGGAGCGCGGCGACTGGGTGCGGGAGACCTGGACCTTCGCGAAGCTGATCCTGCCGCTCCTCTTCGCCGGGGTCGCGGTGGCGGGGCTCCTCCTCGGCCGGCCCGGCACGGATGCCGGGCTCATCCCGGCGCGGTGGATCGAGGGGCTCCTCGGGGGCAACTCGCTCTTCGCGAACTTCTTCGCCTCCCTCGCGGGCGCGCTCATGTACTTCGCGACACTGACCGAGGTGCCCATCCTGCAGGGCCTCATCGGGCAGGGGATGGGGAAGGGGCCCGCGCTGGCGCTCCTGCTCGCCGGTCCCGCGCTGTCGCTGCCGAACATGCTCGTGATCCGCGGCGTCCTCGGGACGAAGAAGATGCTCGTCTTCAGCGGCCTGGTGGTGGGCCTCTCCACCGTGGCCGGGGTCTTCTACGGGGTGATCGCCGGATAGCGGGGCGGTCAAAGGGAGGTATCGATGGTCGAGACACGGAAGCCCGGGACATGGCTCGCCGCCGGCAGTGGGGTCCTCCTCGTGCTGGTGACCGCGGTGGCGGCGTGGACGAAGCTCTGGGTGCTCACGGCGATCCCGGTGGGGTTCATCTCCG
>JALOQY010000209.1 GCA_025459285.1 Planctomycetota bacterium
CGCGTTCGGAGGTCACTGGCGGGCGGATCGCGTGGCGGGCGATATGGGCAAGGCGGGCCGGCTCCTCATTCCGGATCCGGTGGCGCCCGAAGACGCTGAACCCGCCTTGGTGATCGAAGGTCAGGAGCCTCTCGTGGAACTCCCCGGAGAGATCCCTGAAGGGATCACCGATCGAGAGCGGAGAGGTAGCGGTCCCACTCCTCCGCGAGCCCCGGCCAGGCGTTGTCGTGCCACGCCTTCCCGAAGGCCGTGCGGCGCGCCTCCTCTCCGCTCCGGCCCTCGCGCACCGCCCGGTGCTCCTCGACGAACTCGTCGCGGTACTTGCCGTCCTCGAAGTCCCGGAGGAACGCGCAGAACATCGTGGCCCGCGCGTAGAAGAGCGCGGTCGCGGTGTCCGCGCGAGCGAGGCCCTTGTGGGCCGCTTTCCGCCGCAGGTCCGCCCCGTCCTTCACGGCGAGCAGTTCGGGGATCGTCCACTCGAGGCCGCCGGGCAAGGCCCGCCCCTCGCGGAGGATCTTCAGCCGGTCCGCCGTGCCGTCGGAGCCCGTCACGGCCTCCGCCATCAGGTCCGCCATGCCCTCGAGGAGCCACATGCTGTCGGGCCGCTTACCGTCCCCCGCGCAGGCCTCGGCGAGCTGATGGCATCCGATGTGGGCGAGGCGCGTCGGGAGGCGGGTGGCCCCGGCCAGCCGCGGGGCGGCGGCATTCAGGACGAGCCAGCCGGTTGCCGGGGAGTAGTAGCCGTCGGCGTCGGGTGGGAGCGGCTGCAGAAGTGCCTGCTGATACTCGGCCATGGACTCGGGGCGGGTGAACAAGAGGACCCGGAATTGGTACCCGGGTGGCCCGGGCGCGGCCTCGTCCACGAGGCGCCGCGCGAGAAACTCCTCGCGAAGCTTCGTGAGCGACATCGCGCAGGCCTCACCCTCGGGCCATGGCGCGCCGGTCTCGGATCGCTCGACGAGGAGGATGTAGGGCGGCTTGCTCGCAACGTCGAACTGAAACCGCGACAGGACCGGATCCTTCCGGACGTTCAAGCGCGTCACGTACTCCGCGAGGTACGCCGGGTCCTCGTGGAGCTTTCGCACGTGCTCCACGACCTCGACCAGCAGCCGGCGATCCTCCGCGATGTCCTCCGGCAGACGGCCGGGGCCTCCGGCCTCCCTGAGTTCGAGAAGGCGCAGACAGGCGTCATTCGGATAGGTCTCGAGCAGGTCGTCGTCGGGCGATTCGGTCACCGGCCTGCCGGGCTCGGTGGCGGCCGGGGCGTGAGTCTCCCGCGGAGGCGGCGCGGCCGGCGGCGGAGCAGAAGCGGACGGTTCGGCCACAGCCTCCTGCGGGGGCGCGCTCGCGAAGAGGACGGCAAGACCGATGAGGGCGAGGGCGATACTCCCGCCAGTGATGGGCCCCCCGGCGGGGCGGCGGGCGAACCGGGTGATCATGGCGATCCTCCTCTTCACGGCATGCGGTGACTCGAGAATGCCGGTGAGCGCCGGCCGCGCCGCCCGGCGCGAGGTCGCCGCGACGATGCACAGGATCGTGCGGCCGTACTCCCGCCGGCTGCTGGTCTTCTCGCGCGCAAGGACGCCGAGGTCCCGGACGCTCTCGCGGTCGGCGCGGAGCCGGGACAGTGCGAGCCAGGCGAAGGGGTTCATCCAGTGGAGGCAGAGCACGGCGTGGAGGAACCAGTTCGCGGCGGCATCGTGGTGCGCGATGTGCTCCATCTCGTGGAGCAGAACGTCGCGAAGCCGCGCGGGTCCGAGGGCGCGGACCGAGGCGTCCGGGAGCAGGAGGCGCGGTCGGAAGAAGCCCGCGAGGGCGGGCGTCGTGACGGCATCGGAGCGGACAGCCACGACGTGGCGGCGGATGCCGGCGGTCCGCCTGCAGTCTTCCACCATCCGGAGCACCTCCGCTTCGTCGTGGAGAGGGCTCCGGGCGAGGCGCAGGAGGAACCGGGCCTCGCGGGCGACGGCCAGGGCGGCGAGGGCGAAGGCGCCGCCGAGCCAGACCCGGACGAGGATCAACGGCAGGGACGGGCCGGCCGGATCGCCGGCCGGCGCAGGGGAAGTCGAAGCCGCGGGCGCCAGCCGCTCTGCTGCAAGGGCGGGAAGATCCGGCCCGCCGGTCGTCGCCGCGGGGACCCGAAGGAAATCGACCGTGCGGGTCGCGATCGGGTCTCGCGGGGCGGAGGCGCGGGCGACGGTTCGTGCGGCGGGTGCGACGGGGATCTCGGTCGCGACGTGGATCCCCGGAAGAGAAAGGGGCGGCAGGACGAGCCTCGCGACGACGATCCACCACAGACCGCAGCGCCAGCGAGGGGAGAGGCGGCGCCAGAGGAGCCTCTGGGCGAGCAGGACGAGGAGGACGAGCGCGGCGGCCTGCCATGACGTGGCGAGGAGCCAGTCGAGCGCGCCGGGAGCGAGACGCGCGAGGGTGCTCATGCGTCATCCTCCTTCCCGTCGAGCAGTCGCTCCATCTCGGCGACCTCCTCCGGAGTGAGGTCTGATTCCCGGACGAAGTAGAGGAGGGCGGGGCGAACCGCGCCCCCGAAGACGCGGTCGAGAAACGTCCGGCTCGCC
Source organism: Planctomycetota bacterium (assembly GCA_025459285.1). GTDB lineage: Bacteria > Planctomycetota > JAJSAM01 > JAJSAM01 > JAJSAM01 > Prado167. Next base: position 2,577 of record JALOQY010000209.1, read on the forward strand.
TCCCGCCCGCACCGCTCCAAGGTGACCCGGGGGGAGTACAGGTAACGCCGGCCATCCCGGTCGAAGCCGAGAGCGCCCTTTGCGGCGAGGCGCGAGAGGAGCGTCTTCACGGTCCGTGCGGACCAGTCGTGGCGCGACGCGACAGCCCTCGCGACGGCGAGCGCGTCGAGCGGGTGGCGCTCCCAGAGGACGCTCATGACCTCCCATTCGGAGTCGGAGATGCGGGGTACGCGGCCCATAAGCGGGTGAACGCCGCCCCGTTACCGGCCCCCGCAGCCTTCACGGGCCGCGCAGACCAGGGCCGGACGGGTTTGGAGCGCTCCCGGGACAGAGTCTCTCCGGTCCCGGTGTTCGGTCGGAGGTGGAGTGTGGCGGGAGAAGGGGCCCGTTCTCAGGCCGCCGGCGGCGCGCGGCCGTCGAAGGGGTCCTCGAGGGCATGCTCTGCGACGTGCCGGCCGATCACCGCGCGGTCGGGGATCTGGTGAGCATCGCCAGCGAACGGTGATCTCGAACTCCCGTCGACGGTGTTGCAGACTCGCGCCTTTCACCGCTCCGTCGGACGCTCCGTGAAAGCAGACCGTCAAGTCCGAAGTGGAGCATCCTGAGGACTTCGACTCGACGGAACCCGCTTCCTACGCGGGCTTTGGGGCGGGCGGGGGTTGGTCGGGGCGAGAGGATTCGAATGTCCGACTTTCTGAACCCCATGCCGGAGCACGAGCCTTGATGATCCGTCACTTGCGGCGTCGACTTGTTTCATGTGTTTCCTGAGTTCCCTGAGTTGCATGCCGGACGCTCCGTGAACGAGTCGGTGCGGAGCTGCCGGTCACCGGAGGAGAGCCGATCTCGGGGTCAGCCGCCGAGGAGCGCTTTCCTCTCCGCCACCCGGGGAGTTGCCCACGGAACTTCCACCCCTTGCGGCATCGAATCGTGTAAGTGATCCCGGAGTCTCTGGAGTTGCACGGCGGACGATCCGTCCGACGGTCCGTGACTTCCGTGCGGGTCCATCACCGAATCCTGTCCTCGGGCGCCGCGTCCCGGAGGAGGAGGACATGCAACCTGGCGAGACGGCGGACCTGTTCGAGGACGACCGGCTCGACACAAAGCGGGCAGCGGCTTTCGACCCGAACCTCGTCTACGACCTCTGCGCCGGTGAGGGCGGCGCGTGGCAGCAGAACCGCAGCGCCGCCGTGCTGTGCCTCGACGTGCCGAAGATAATGGTGCGCGAGGACGCGGCGCAGCACCTGATCGTGCTCCATGCGTCCTATGCGGCGGCCGCCTCCGCAGCACGAGCGCAGGGCACGCTCCTCGCCTCGATCAACGCGGTGGACGCGAAGGCGAAGCAGTTTGACGACGGGCTCGTCGCCGCGCTCGACGTTGCCTGCTTCCGCGGCCTCGGCGGGCGGATGACGGGACGCGTGGACCTCGTGCGCCGCCTCCTCGAGGCCGTCGGCCCGGCGAGCGGTGCCGCCCCGCACCTCGCGGCGGCTCTCTCACTCGCGGGCGAGGAGGCCGAGCCGGCCGACGCGGCCGGGAAGCGGCGGCTCCTCGCGGGATTCAAGAAGAACGAGCTCTGGTCGAAGCCCGCCGGCTTCTACACGCGGAGCGACGAGCTTGGCCGCGTCTACCGGTTCACGCGGTTCCTTCAGCGCGACATCGCGGCGGACGACTTCCCCGGCGGCGTCGACCTCGCTGCGGCGCTCGCGCGCGACGCGGACCTGCGCGCCGCGTACCAGCGGACGATCGCCTTCGATGCGGGGCTGCGCAACCCCGCCACGTGCGGCTCCCTGCTGGACCTCGGGGGCGTGGTGCCGAGGGTTGCCGTGCTGCCGCCGCCGTCGTCGCGCGAGGTGGAGCTGTTCGGCCGGATCTTCCCGGTCGGACTCCCGGCCGGTGCGGACCTCGTCGCAGAGCTCGTGCGCCGCGTGCGCTCGGGAGAGGTGGACCTCGCACCGCGATCCGCCGGCGGCTGGCTCGACCGGCAGGTGTTCGCGCTCGAGACGCTGCTCCTGCCCGAGCGCGCAACGGAGCGCGACAAACTCGTCCTCACGGGGGGCTACAAGGAGCGCATGCTCGAGGCGTTCAAATCGCTGATCGTCACACGACTCGACAAGGCTTACTTCATGCCGCTGTCGCTTTTCGGCGCGGTGCCAAAACCTCGGACCGTGCCGCCGACCCTGCGCGTCGAGCCTTGCGCGACCTTCGCCCTCCGGACGGCGCGCGCGTATGCGTTCCTCGAGGCGTTTCTCGTCGCGGCAATGGGGGAGGACGCGCTCCGTTCGCTGTGCCGGCTCCGCGAACCTGGACTGCGCGCCAGGGCGACGGTCGGCGGAACGGCCACACGTCTCGGGTGCGTGCTCCGCGTGACGCTCGGCCGGAGAAAGCCGCCCCCGAAGCCCCCCGCCCGCGACGTCCACGAGCGCGATGAGGACCTTCTCGCGGAGCTGCGGCGCATGCGCGACCTCTTCTACGGGCTTCACATCGTCAGCGCGGAGGACGTCGGGATGCGCCCGTGGATCGCCGCGGACGAGCCGGTGGACTGCGCGCGATGCAAGGCGCTCAGCCTCGAGTGGCTCGGGAACTGGACCGAGGACCCCGACCTGGCCGTGGACAGGCGCGTCGCGGTTCCGGTCTACGCTGACCGGCGCGAGACGCGCATCTGGGCGACGATCGGCGTGCGCCTGACGCAGCTGTTCGTCGACTGGGCGAGTATGCCGAAGATACGTTCCGCCGATGGCTCCTCCCCGTGGGAGGTGTTGCCCGAGTGGAGCCCCGGAGTGTGCTACCTCGTGCCCACCGACGAGTTCGCGGAGATCTCCCGCGGCCCCGGCCGGGCGCTGGCGCGCGAGGACCTTCGGCGCGTCTGCGATCGCAAGGGGACGCGGGCCGCGATCATCGAGGCGCTGAGGGAGTGACTGCCATCGGCGCCGGCGCCCGGACGGACGAGTCGCCGCCCATCGCGGGCCACCCAACCTGGAGAAGCCTCGTCCATGGGTGTCGCACTTTCGGACCGCCAAGCCCCCCGCCTCACCTTTCGACCCCGTTCACGCTCGGAGGCTCCGGCGCGGGCGACGCCATGTGTGGCTGCAAGGCAGTGCCGGCCTGATGGAGCGCGCCGGAGATGTGCGGAGCTTCCTCCCCGGTCGGACGGCCGCGTGGCTCGTGCTAGAATCAGGCAACCGGATCTGGTCACCGAGGGAGGACGACATGGGGCGCTGCGTGCTCATGGGGTGTTTCGCCGTCCTGTGCCTCGGGGCCGCTTCCATCGCCGCAGAGGACTTCGTGCCGACACCCGCAAAGGCGCGCCTCGAGTCTGGCGGTGTGATCCTCGCTCCGTCGGCCGTGGCTGCCCCGCCCCGCGAGGGCCTGCGGGTCGGTGGCCTGCGCATCGTGGCGGAGAGGGGCCGCCTGCTCGCCCACCGCGACGTCGACGGCGCGGTCGCCTGGACGCTCCCCATCGCCAAGGCCGAGACCATGTCGTTCCTGGGCGTGGACGCCGCCCTCCTCTACGGCCAGTGCTGGGTCAAAGCCGAGGACGACAATTGGAGGCCCTCGGAGCCGCGGAAGGTCGAGAGGCTCGATGTCGCCGCCGGGAAGTGGCTCGAGCCGCTCGTCCTTCCGGGAAGGAGTGCGACTGACGGCGCGGAGCCCGGCGAGGAGCGCGTGTGGGCGCTCCTCTCGGTGCGCGCCGCGGTGCTGGTGCTGAGCGGCGCGGAAGGCAAGGCTGCGCCCTATGGTGAGAACCTGTCGCACTACCGCGTCACGTGCTTCAGGGAAGCGGGCTGCGCCTGGACGAGGGAGTTCGAAGGGGCCGGCGAGATCGGGGGCCCTTCGGCGCTGCGCTTGGGAGGCGGCGGACCGAGTTACGCGGCGCCTGGAGCCCATCCGCTGTCGGTCATCCATGACGACGTCATCGTCTGCGCGGGCGGCGGGCAGGACATCCTCGCCCTCGACCTTGCCACCGGCGCGGACCGCTGGCGGCTGCCGGCGGTCTGGGAGTTCGAGCGGGGTTTCGTCGGACCGAGCATCTGGCAGCACTTCCTGTCCCGGGCGGTGCGCGACGAAGACGAGGCGGCGAGGGCCAGGTTGCGGTCGATGCGACGGATCGTCGCCGGCCCCTTCGCGGTGCCCCATGACGGCGGCCTCGGGACCTACGATGACGTCCTCGGCGGCAGCACTGCCGTTCCTGCGCCGGGCTACCGGCTCTTCGTGGCCGTCGCGCGCAATCAGAACGAGGAGAGCGGGGGCTACCTCGCCGACGCGGTCGTGTACGAGGTGAACCACGAGGGCACACCGATCGCGATCGTCCCGATGCCCCGGATGGTCACCGGCGGGATGCCGCTTGCCGGCGAGGTCCTCTGGGCCTGCGAGCAGGAGGCGCTCGGTGCCACCGCCCCGTCCTTCCAGCGGGATGGCCACGGGATGGGCGACTGGAGCACTGACCACGTCGGCCGGCTTGCCTGGTACCGGCAGCCCGAGCCCTATATTGTCCCGGAGGCCTGGATGCGCACCGGGCGGACGGGCCCCCACCTCGTCATCGATGGGGGCCGCGCCCTGAGCGTCCCGGCGGGCGGCTACGTCCTCGACCGGAAAGACCGAGTCTTCCGCCTGCCGGTGCAGCTAGTGGACCTCGAGACCGGAGCCCGAGTCGCGATGCTCCTCAGCGTTCCCTTCGCCGGCACCGTGCCTCGACCCGAGGGCAACTACGGCCTGTCAACGACCCCCGACGGCGGCGAGTGGTGGACGGTCGGGGGCCCGCATGCCCTCGCCATCGTGGGTCTCGAGGTCCATGGGTCGCTACTCGACGTGACTCTGGCCGGAGCCGGCGAATTCGCCGCGACGCTGACATTCGACCTCTCGAAGGTCCGGTGAGCCCACGCGGGGACGCGCGGTTGCCTCGCGCACCCGTCAACCGGAACGACGGCGTCGGCGTGCCGGCATGGCGGCGTGCATCCACTCCGAGGACCGTCCGCAAGGCCCGAGCAAGAGACGGCACCCTGACCAACCTCGGCGCGAAGGGCGCTGCGAATACGACGTTCGGCGCATCGCCCGAGGCCGACGGGCGGCAGCCCTTCTACCAGCTGGAGAACTGGCCAGCGCTCCTGCGTTTCCGTGACACCTCGCCGGCGTGGCGGCGTGGCTGGCGTGCATCGACTTCGAGGGCGACGTCGAGCTGGACGGCGGTCTGGGTCGTACGGGCCGGGAGTGGGTGATTGCGGCCGCAATGGCCGCGCTGGCGAACCCCGAGTCGGACCCGTGGAACGGAGTGTTCCTGCCGGCGACGCTGCGCCCGCACGAGTGGCTGAGAGGGGCCCGCGTAGGCGCGCCGCTGTCGGGCCGAGGCGGTGCGGCTGAGCGCAACGACTCGTGAGGTGAGCGCCGCCCTCAGGGCTGAGGGGGGCCGCGAGCCTGCTCATCCCGAACTTCGGGGGTTTTCCTGGCTAGTGTGGTCGCGGGAAGTGCCTCGGGTCTGCCTGTGAGAACAGGGTTACCCGGTCTCGGTGCGCTAAGTGCGAGCGCGGTCGAACCTGCTCGCATCCGGCGCAGAGCAGTCCGTTGAATCCATGCGCTCTGTGGCGAGCAGACGTGGGTCATTCCTGCCGAGTGCCCGAGCATCGCGGCGACAGCTGCCACTGACTCGTCACGTGCCGCCGCGCGGTCGCCGGTCACGCGCACCGATACGCTGGCGGCTTCAAGGCGATAGAGGCTGGCCTCGACGGTCTTGACGACGGTGCGGACTCCGCCCGTCCTCCGGTAGACCCACCGATCGTGGTTCCGCCGCGAAAAGAGGAACGGAACCGGGAAGTTCTCGAAGGGCACCGGGAAGACGAGGATGCTCACGAGGCAGCCCGCCGACCAGAAGACGGTGCCCACGGGGATCAGCAGGGCGCGGGCGACCGGGCACATATCGGACGACCCGCCGGAGAGGAGGTCGTGGCGGCCGGCCTCCGGCGCCGCAATCCCGCGACTTCCAGCGCTCCGTCGTGCGCTCCGTGAAGTGAGACTGCCGGGCCCGAGCTGGCGCAAATCGGGAAGGTCCAGACGCCAGAAGCCTTGGCTGTAGCGGCCCTCAGGGCATTGAGGAATTGGTCGGGGCGAGTGGATTCGAACCACCGACCTTCTGAACCCCATGCGGGAGCACGCCCCTTGATATCCCGTCACTTACGGCGTCGAGTTGTTTCAGGTGTTTCCTGAGTTTCAGGAGTTGCACGCCGGGCGCTCCGCCGGGCGCTCCGTGATGGGACCTGCAGGAAGCCCCTAGGCTGTCGCGATGAGAAGCACGGGCCTGCTCACGATGACGGAAATTGCCCTGGCTAGCAGCCCGTC
>JALOQY010000210.1 GCA_025459285.1 Planctomycetota bacterium
ATCGCCGAGCGAGTGCTGGAGGCCGAGGCCATCATGAGGGGCGACGCGGTGGTCTTCGACCTCTCCACTCCCGGACGCTACGAACTCGAGGAAGAGGTCGAGGGCTTCTCCGTTCGCGTCCTGTGGGAGTTGACCGGCTTCCTGTTCACGGCGTCGATCCTCGGTAGCGACGGCCTGGTCTTTGCCGTGGACGCGCGCTCCGGAGAACCCTTGGCCGGGGCGGCGGTCTCCGTCCGCCACGGCGGCGGCACCCTCGACGGGACGACGGGCTCCGACGGCCTCTTCACCTTCCGGGCCGCGCCGCCCCTCGCGGTCACCGTGGCGAAGGACGGCGAGATCCGCGGGGCGTTCGTCGATGCCGGCGATCCGCCGCCGGCCGGCCCACTCGTCTACGTCACCACCGACCGCCCCACCTACCGGCCGGGCCAGACCGTGCACTTCAAGGCCGTCCGCCGCGACCCGGCCGGGGGAGGCCTCGCTCTCCCGTCGGCGAAGGAGATCCGTCTCCTGGTGCGCGACCCCCGGGGACGAGCCCTCTCGAGCGAGGTGGTCCCCTTCTCCGACGCCGGGACCGCCTCGGGTTCCTTCGCCCTCGGGGAGGAAACGCCACTCGGCCGGTGGACCGTGGAGACCGACGTCCCCGAACCGCGCGACGAGGGGTTCCGCTTCGACTCGTTCCTCGACCGCGACGAACGGCCGGCCTGCTTCCGGCGGTCCTTTTCCGTGGCGGCATACCGCAAACCGGCCCTCACGGTCGCCGTGAGGGGCGCCGCCGCCGCGGAGGGCCGGGGTGGCGCGCGCATCCGCGTGGAAGCGTGGTCCGGCGGCCCGGTAGCGGATGCGGAGGTCCGCTGGGAGGTCTCCCGCCGCTGGCCCGCGGTCCGCGACGAGGCCCCGGGCTTCACCGCCGACCCCCGCCGGTGGTTCTTCGAGCGGGACCGCCAGCCCGGCGAGTCCTCCTGGTGGGGCTGGGAAGAGGAGCACGTCGCCGACGGCGAAGGGGAGACCGGCCCGGACGGGACGCTCGACGTCTCCTTCCCGATCGAAGCGGAGGAGCGCGGGAGCGAGTTCGTCGTCCGCGCGGAAGTCACCGACCGCACGGGCCTCTTCGCGGAGGGCGAGGGCGTCGTGGTCCGCGCCGGGGCCGCCATCTCCCTCGACCTGCACGTGGCCGCCGCCGCCGCCGCGCCCGGCGAGGAGATCGACGTGGTGGCGCGCGCGACCGGCCCGGATGGCGCGCCGCTCGCCGGCCGGCCGGTGGAACTCGTCGCGCTCCGGCCCAACGTCGAACAGGAATACGAGACCTGCTTCTCGGCACGCGTCGAGACCGACCGCGACGGACGTGCCCGCTTCCGGGCCCCCGTCCCCGAAGCCTCTTCCCTGCGCCTGAAGGCTTCGACCCCCGGCGCGCCGGAGGTTCGCCGGGAGCTGGAGGTGGCCTGGCTCGATCCGGCGGAGGTGGACTGGTTCGAGTTCTCCCTCCGGCCGGACCGCTACGTCTACGAGACCGGGGAGACCGCGCGGGTCCTGGTCAGGTCCACCCGAGCGCCGATCCGCGGGCTTCTCGTCGTGGAGGGGGCGACGCGGCACGAGGCGCGCGTGATCACCCTCGAGCAACCCGCGCAGTTCCTCGAGGTGCCGCTCGGGCCGGAGCACGCGCCGAACGTCCACGTCCGCCTTATCGCCTTCGACGGCGGCTTCGAGGCGGGCGACGGCTTCGAACTGCTCGTCTTCCCCCGCGAGCGGCTGATCGAGGTGGACGTCGCCGCCGATCACCCGCGCTACGCCCCGCGCGAGCCGGTGCGGATCGCGGTGACCACGCGGGACGCGGCGGGCTCGCCGCTGCCGGCGGAGGTGGAACTCTCCGTCGTGGACGCCGCCCTCTTCGCGGTGGAGCCCGACGATACTCCCGACATCCGGCGGTTCTTCCACCCGCTCCGTGTCCACCGTGGCGCGGATGGCGGAGACTTCGAGCTGCCCTTCGCGGGGACCTTCCGCGGCAGCGACTTCGAGGGCCTCGGCTTCGTGCTCTTCGGGGTCGCCGAGGAAGGCGGCGTCAGCGACGAGCCGCGCCGGTACTTCCCCGACCTCGCCTTCTTCCAGGCGCAGGCCCGGACCGGAGCGGACGGCCGGTGTGAAGTGGAGTTCACCGCTCCGGATTCCCTGACTTCCTGGCGCGTGCTGGCGCGCGCCGTGGCGGGGCCGGACCGGCTCGGGCAGGGCGCCTCGGCCCTCGTCACCAGGAAGGACGTCTCCCTGCGCCTCGGCGCGCCGCGCGCCTTCGTGGCCGGCGACGAAGGGGAGGTGGTGGCGGTGCTGCGCAGCGATCTCGCCGCGCCGGCGCGGTTCCAGGTGCGGCTCGAGTGCACGGGGTTCGGGACGACCGAACCGGTCGGACCGGAGCGCGAGGTCGACCTCCTGCCGGGGACGGAGGTCCGCGTCCCGTTCCGCGTGAATGCCGTGGCGCCGGGGACGGGCACCCTCGTCATCCGGGCGACCTCGGACCGCGGCGGCGACGCCATGGAGGTTCCGGTGCCGATCCTCGCGAGGGGCGCGGAGGACTGGCTCGCGGTCTCCGGCCGGGCGGAGGGGACTCTGCGCCTCACCGCCGGCCTGCCGGAGGGCGTCGATCCCTCGACCGCTCGCCTCACGCTCCTCCTCACGTCCCCGGCCGAGGCGGTGGCGGCGGCGCTGCCCTTCCTCGCCGGCTACCCATACGGCTGCGTGGAGCAGACGATGTCGAGGTTTCTCCCCGCGGTGATCGCGGCGCGGGCCGGACAGCGTCTCGGCCTCGGACCGGACGCCACCCTGGCGGAACTGCCGGCCATGGTGGACAAGGGGCTGCAGCGCCTCTACGGCTACCAGCACGAGGACGGCGGCTGGGGCTGGTGGAAAGACGACGATACCCGCGCCGGGATGACGGCGTATGTCGTGCTCGGCCTCGCCGCCGCGCGGGACGCGGGCTTCCCGGTGGACGCGGCCACGCTCCGGGCCGCCGTCGGGTGCCTGCGGGAGATGGAGTCGACGCCGGAGATCCTTCTCGCGCGCTCCGCCGCGGGCGACGCGGCCGAGGACCTTGCCGCGGCCGCGCCGAAGAGCGACGAGGCGCGGGCGATCCTCGTCCTCGCGGGCCGGCGCGACCTCGCGGGGGGGCTGCCCGCGACGCCCCCGGCCGAGGACGGACCCGAGGCGGTGCGCGCCGCGGCGCTCATACTCCGCGCGCTCCATGCCGCCAACCCCGCCGATCCACGCCGGGCCGTCTTCACCGAGTGGCTCCTCGCGCGCCGGCGCGGCCACGGCTGGTACTCGACGCTCGACACGGCGCACGTGGTGCGGGCGCTCGCGGAGACGGCCGATCCCGGTCCCGCGCGGCGAGCGGCGCTGGCCGTGAACGGCCGTCCGCTCGACCCCACGGACTGCCTCGTGGAGGTCCCGGCGGAATGTTTGCGGGCCGGGTCGAACGAGATCGTCGTGGAGGGCCAGGGCCTCTTCGCGACGGCGATCCTCCTCTGGCGCGAGCCGGCGACGGACCTCCTCGCGGAGCGACCGGGTTCGTTCGAGGTCGAGCGGTGGTTCGAGCAGGCATCGGCCGGGGAGGACGTCCCTCCCACGGCGAGCCGGTTCGAACGCGGCGCACGCGTGCGCATGGTCGTTCGGATGACCGCCCTGAGTGACCAGGAATTCGTCCTTCTGGAGTGCCCGTTCCCCGCCGGACTCGAGCCGGCGCCCGCGGATCCCGAAGAGGAGTACGGCGACTCCGAGGTGCGACGCGAGGTCCGTGACGACCGGGTCTGCGTCGCGCTCACGTCGGTGGAGCGGGACGGCGAGTACGAGTTCGCCTTCGACTTCGTCGCGATCTTCCCGGGTACCTGGCACGCCCTCCCCGCGTCGGCCTTCGCCATGTACCGCCCCGACGCCCGCGGCCGCTCCGCCGAGTCCCTCTTCCGCATCGAGTGACCGCCGTCGGCAGGGCGGGAAGAATGACCCAGGGTCAATCTTCCCGGATTTTCCCGTCACCGGTGCTGCCGGCGCGCGACCTGTTCCCGGAGGTTCACCATGCAAGAGGGAGTCGGGTATGATGCGGTCATGCTGGAAGAGCGCCTGGTCACCGCCGAGGAACTCCTCGCGATGGGCGAGGGCCGCCGCGAACTCATCGCCGGACGGGTGGTCGAGATGAGCGCGGCGGGATGCCGGCACGGTGTCGTCGCGGTCAACATCGCGACGGCCGTGAGGGTCTTCACAGGGAAATCGGGCCGCGGGCTGGTGACCGGGGCGGAGACCGGGTTCCGGCTCGCGCGAGATCCCGACTTCGTGCGGGCTCCCGACGCGGCGTTCGTGGACGCCGGCCGGATCGAGGGCCTGGACACGCGGGGTTTCCTGCCCTTCGCCCCCGACCTCGCGGTGGAGGTCATCTCCCCGGGCGACTCGTTCACCGAGGTGGAGACCAAGGCCCGCATGTGGCTCGACCACGGCTCCCGCCTCGTCTGGGTCGCCGATCCCGAGCAGCGGCTCCTCTACGTCTACCACCCCGACGGCTCCCGCGCCGTCCTCGCCGAAGGCGACGTCCTCGACGGCGGCGACGTGCTCCCCGGCCTGGCACTTCCCGTCGCCGACTGCTTCTGATCCGCGGCGGTCGCTCCTGACAATGCGACAGATTCGCGATTCTGGCCCGATGGCGCGCTGTCACCCGGGAGAAGTGACTCGGCGTCCGTCCTCCCGGGCTACGCCCGGCGCCAGGCGTCCCAGAGCCCGTACGTGATCTCCTTCGGGAGCTTCACGCCGGAGAGGCGAAGCGAAACGAGGATCTGGCCGCGGTGGTGCGCCTCGTGGGCCAGGAGATAGGCGAGGAATGTCGCCGGCGGTCCGCCCCACCCGGGGACGCGGCCGGTCGCTTCCCCCTTCGAAAGCAGATCGCCGGCGGCGCGCGCCGAGGCGGCCAGTGCGGCTTCGATCTCCCCCCGCGCCGGCTCGGCGCCGCGGGGGAACGGCGCGAGCCCGCCGGCCTCCGCCTCCCGTTTCGACAGGTGCATGACCCGGACGTTGTGCAGATGGGCGAACTGCGCCGAAACCGTCCGTGTCCGCGGGGCGAAGCGCGCCGCGAGCCCCGCATCGGGGATCTCCGCGAGGAGCCTCTCGTTCACCTCGCAGTTCGCCGCCCATGCCCGGGCCACCGCAGAAGTCCCGTCGCCCATGTACTGCCTCCATTCGGACCTGCGATCCCCTCGATCCGGTGGAGCTGGATCCGAGTCACCCCACCCGGACCACGAGCGCGGCGGCGGTGTCTCCGGCGGCGCAGCCCGTGAAGAGGCCGTAACCGCCCCCGAGGATCGCGAGCTCCTCGATCAGTTCCATGATGCCACGAAGCCCCGTCGGCGCCTGCGGATGGCCCCATACCAGGGAGCAGCCGTAGCGGTTCATCGCATCGATCGGGAGTCCCATCTCGCGGCAGAAGTAGACGTCGTTCACCGCGAACGGCGTGTGGGAGGTGATCGCCGCGACGTCCTTCAGCGTGATCCCGGCGCGGGAGAGCGCGAGGCGCGACGCGGGGACGTTCGCCATCGGCATCCGCCCCTTTCCGAGTCGGGCCTGGGCATACGAGACGAGCCGCACGGAAATCGCGGGGTCCCGCGACAACTCCCTCGCCCGGTCTTCCGTGGTGACGACCAGGCCCGCGCTCCCGTCGGCGGGGAACGTCTGCGTCCCATAGGTCACCGTGCCCCCGGCGATCACCGGAGAGAGCTTCGCGAGCCCTTCCGCCGTGGTGGGGAAAACACCCTCGTCGGTGGGCACGTTCGCCACGACCTTCCCCCGCGGGTTCTTCACCGGGACGGGCGAGAGCAGGACACGCTTCTGGAAGGCGCGATCCCCGGCAAGTGCCCGCTGGTACTGGCGGCTGCGCAGGAGCGCCACCTCGTCCTGGGCCGCGCGGTCGATCTTCGCCTCCGCCGCGGTCAGTTCCGCGGTCTCGATCATGGCCTTGCCGGCGAAGGGATCTCCCCCGAAGTTGTCGAGGACCCAGTCCTCCTTCTGGCCCGTGCCGCCGGGACCGGAGGGATCCGGATAGTAGATGTGCGGCCCGTTGCTCGTCCGGTCCGCGGCCATCGCGAGGAAGACCGCGGCGCCGCCCGTGGTCACCTCCTCCGCGCCAGTGACGAGGCAGCGCACGGACGTCGCGCAGGCCTGGCCGATGTTCGGACCGGTCACCGCGGCAAGCCCCATGAGGCCGGCGAGCCACGGCGCGCCGTAGAAGGCGCCCCGGCAGGGCACGGTCATCCCGAGGCACATCCCGTCGATGACGCCGGGCGGGATCTTCCGCTCGGCGAGCGCCCGCGCGCCGACTTCGGCGGCGAAGGGGATCGGGTGGAGCCCGGCGAAGCTCCCCTGCCACTTGCAGAACGGGGTGCTCCAGTATGCGCCGTAGGGGATGAAGACCTTGTCGAACTGCATGGGGCCCTCCTTCGCCCGCCGCGGAGGTCGCGCGGCCGGCGGTTCAGGCTCTCAGCCTCGCGGCAGGGAGATGGCCTCCTCGGAGCACTCGTCCACGCACTCCCCGCACTCCTCGCAGAATCTCTCCTCGATCGCCGCCTTCTCGTCCTTGACCGCGATGCACTGGGAGGGGCAGACCGCCACGCAGTCGCCGCATCCCGTGCATCGCTCGCGATCGATGACCGGGATCACTTCGCCTGCTCCACCCAGAAGCGGCGCAGGCAGCAGTCGTCCCCGTCGGGGAGTGCCTTCACCGTCTCGAACCGGAGCTTCGTCCCGAGCTTCTCGTTGATCGTCCGGACCGTGGCGGAAAACCACTGGTCGCAGCCCGGCCGGTCTTCGGGGAGCAGGCCGAGGCGGTCGTGCCAGGCGTGCCACGGGCAGCCCTCGTGCTTCACGTGCCACTCCCCGGGCGCGGCGCCTTTCACGAGGTGAGCGTCCTCGCCCATGCTCTGGCTGGACCAGACGATCGCTCCCGCCACCTGCTGCGCCAGGTCGCCCTTCGGGTCGAGGCGCTTCAGGTAGGCCGTCCCGGTCTGGACGCCCGTGATGTCCCACATCCTGTTCACGAGCGCCTGCGCGTCCACGCCCGGGCAGCACTCGAGCGCCGCTTGCCGCCACGCGAAGTGGCTGGCGCGCGTGATCTCCGTGAGGATCTTGAACTTCTTCTCCACCGGCAGGTCCGAGCTCATCGCATCCTCCGCATCAGACTTCGAGTCCCGCCTTGTAGCCATCCATCGTGGCGTTGTGGACGCGCCGGACGCGCGCCACGTCGCCCACCGTGAGCACCTTGGGGAACCGCCCGGCGAGCGCCGCCACGAGCGACGTCTCGGGCTGCGGTGTCGCCACCACCACCGTGTCCGCGGGGACCACCGTCTCCGCGCCGTCCGGCCCGGCGACGACGACCCCGGCATCGGTGATCGCCTTCGTCGTCGAGGAGGTGAAGAGCCGGACCTTCCCCTCCTTCAGCTTCTTCACGTAGCGCCAGACGTAGGAGGCGTTGACGTCGCGCCCGACCTTTTCCTGGTCCTCCACGATGGAGATCTCGTGACCGCCGCGGTGGAGCAGGAACTGGGCGGCGGCGATCCCGACGCCCTTCCCGCCGAGGATCACCACGCGCTTCCCGGCAGGAGCCTCGCCCTGCATGAGCGCCTTCACCGTGACCACGTTCTCCCGGTCGATCCCGGGGATCGGCGGAACCTCCCACCGGACGCCGGTCGCCACCACCACGGCGTCCGGCGCCTCCGCGGCCACCGCCTTCTCGTCCGCGGCGACGGCGGTGCGGATCTTCACGCCGGCCTTGCGGCAGCGGCTCTCGTAGTAGTTCGAAAGACGCCGGAACTCCTCGTCGCCGGAAGGCCCGTGCGACGAGACGAGCAGCTGCCCTCCGACACGGCTCTCCTTCTCGAAGAGGACGACGTCGTGGCCGCGCTCCGCCGCCGTGGCCGCCGCCTCCATCCCCCCGGGGCCGGCGCCGATGACGACCACCTTCTTCTTCTGCGCCACCGGCCGGATCTGCCAGCTCTCCTCGCCCTCGTGGCCGAGCCACGGCCGGACCATGCAGGTGATCGGCTGGTCCCGGAAGAGGCGGGTCAGGCAGAGATTGCAGGCCATGCAGGGGATGATGTCCTCCTGCCGGTCCTCGGCGATCTTCCGCGGGAGGTCGGGGTCGGCGATCATCGGCCGGCACATCTCCCAGAGGTCCATGGCCCCCTCGGAGAGGGCCGCCTCGGGGTACTCCGGGAGGAACAGG
>JALOQY010000211.1 GCA_025459285.1 Planctomycetota bacterium
GGGGAGGATCTGCCTCCCCCGCTTGATCCACAGCGCGGGCGCGCCCGTCACCTTGGGCTGCGGGCGTGCCCGCGCTGTGCCGCAAGGGAGGATCCGCAGCCATGAAGAAGCGAGAAGACCGCGAAGAGGGAGAGAGACTGCCGGCGAAGAGATACGAGAAGGAACTGCGCGAACTCCAGCTCCGGCTGTGTCACCTGCAGGAGTGGGTTCGGCACGAGGGGCTCCGGGTCATCATCGTCTTCGAGGGCCGGGACGCGGCGGGCAAGGGCGGCACCATCCGTGCTCTCACCGAGCGCGTCAGCCCCCGGGTCTTCCGGCAGGTGGCCCTCCCCGCACCCTCCGACCGCGAGAAGACCCAGGTGTACCTCCAGCGCTACATCACACACTTCCCGGCGGCGGGCGAGGTCGTCATCTTCGACCGGAGCTGGTACAACCGCGCGGGCGTGGAGAAGGTGATGGGCTTCTGTTCCGAGGAGCAGCACCAGCGCTTCCTCGAGCTGTGCCCCGTGGTGGAGAAGTTCATCGTGGACGGCGGCATAAAGCTCATCAAGATCTGGCTCGAGGTGAGCGACGACGAGCAGAAGCGCCGGTTCGAGGCGCGGATCGAGGACCCGCTCCGCCAGTGGAAGCTCAGCCCGATGGACCTGCCCTCGCGCAGCCGGTGGTTCGACTACTCCCGGGCGCGCGACCAGATGCTGAAGGCCACCGACACGAAGTGGGCTCCCTGGTACATCCTGCGCTCGGACGACAAGAAGCGGGCGCGACTCAACTGCCTCGCGCACATCCTGAACCAGATCCCCTGGCAGAAGCTGCCTCGCGAGAAGGTCCGGTTGCCGAAACGTTCCATGAAGGGCGCCTACGACGACCAGAAGTCGATCGAGCACCGGCGGTTCGTGAAGGAGAGGTACTGACAACGCCACGGGACGAAGGCCGAATGGCCGCTCCGATCCCGGAGAAGGAGGAGAGATGATCTTGAGGAAGATGTTCCTCGCGGGCGCGCTCGGCCTGCTGATGGCGGGCGTCGCGACGCCCCAGGGGACAGCCTCATGCTGCAGATCATGATGGCGGCCACCTACCCGCTGGAGGTGGTCCAGGCCCAGCGGTGGCTCGAGGCCAACCCCGGACTCTCCGGAGAGAAGCTGGAGGAGGCCCTGAAGGGGATGGACTGGGACGTCAGCGTGAAGTCCCTCTGCAACTTCCGCGAGGTCGTCAAGCGGATGAACGACAACCTCGACTGGACGCAGGACATGGGCGACGCCTTCCTCGCCCAGCAGAACGACCTGCTCGAAGCCGTGCAGCGCATGCGCGCCAAGGCCATGGCGGAAGGGAAGCTCGAGAGCACCGAGCAGCAGACCATCGTCGTCAAGGAGCAGGTCGTCGTCATCGAGCCGGCCGATCCGCAGGTCGTCTACGTGCCGACGTACTACCCGACCGCCGTCTACGGCGGCGGCTGGTACTACCCATGGCGCTACCCGGCGCTCTATGCTCCGGCTCCGGTCGGCTGGGGGGCGATGACGTTCGCCGCGGGCGTCTGGGCCGGAGCGGCCATGTACAGCCACTGCAACTGGCACAACGACTACCACGGCGGCAGCTACAACAACAAGGTCAACATCGACGTGGACGTCCACGACAACTACGTCAACCGGACGAACAACCGCGACCGGGCGCAGCAGAATTCCATGAAGAACCGTGGCGGCAACTCGTGGAACCACGACCCCTCCCACCGGCGCGGCGTGAACTACAAGTCCCCGTCGACGGCCAATCGCTATGGCGGGACCGGAACGAGGGGTCCGGTGTCGAAGGACACGGCGCGCGGGCGCGACCGCGCGAGCACGGGGGCCGCGCGTCCGAGCACTCGGCCGTCGACGGGCGGCAGTCGACCAACCGCCCGTCCATCCACGAGCGGGAGCAAGGCCCGGACATCGGATCGATCCTCATCCTCGGCCCGGCGCGACAGTGCGATGGGCGGCAGCCGCCAGTCCTCCATGGACCGGTCGGCCCGGTCGCGCGGCCAGGCCTCCCGGAGCGGCTACTCCGGAGGGAGCCGGGGATCGTACAGCCGGCCATCGGGCGGAGGCTCCCGCAGCAGCGGCTCGCGGGGCGGCGGATCACGAGGTGGCGGGTCGCGGGGCGGCGGGTCCCGTGGCGGCGGTGGAAGGAGGTGAGATCATGAGAGCTGAAACTCAATGGCTGCGGTTCGCCCATCGCACGGCCCTTCTGTCCGTGCTGACCCTGCTCGTCGTCGCGTGCCGGTCGACCTCCTCCGGGCAGCAGAAGTTCGCGACACCCGAGGAGGCGATGGCGGCCCTGGCCGATCTCATCGGACAGGATGACTCCGCGCGCGTGGATGCGGTCCTCGGAGAGGGGGCCTACGAATTGCTCTCTTCCGGCGACCCGGTCATCGACCGGGAGGACGCCGGGAAGGTGAAGGAGATGATCCTCGAGGGTGTCGATTTCGCCGACGAGGACGGTCAGTCCATCGCGTACATCGGTGGATCCGGCTGGCCCTTCCCGATCCCGCTCGTTCAGGACGAAGGCGGGTGGCGGTTCGACCTGGAAGCAGGCCACGAGGAGATCCTCACGCGGCGGATCGGGCGGAACGAGCTCGTCGCGGTCGCCACGATGCGCGCACTCGCGGAGGCGCAGCACGAGTATGCCGCCGTCGGCCGCGATGGGAAGCCGCCGTGTTTCGCCGCGAAGCTGTGGAGCGAGCCGGGCCTCCACGACGGCCTCTACTGGGAGACCGCCGAGGGCGAGCCCGAGAGCCCCATGGGACCGCTCGTGGCGGAGGCGACGGAGGAAGGGTACACCCGCCAGAGCGGCGGCCCGGTCCCCTACCACGGCTACTGCTTCCGCCTCCTCACCGGGCAGGGGGCCCACGCCCCCGGCGGCGCGAAGGACTACCTCGACGGAGACGGCCTGCTGACGAAGGGCTTCGCCGTGGTCGCCTGGCCCGCCACCTACGGGAACTCCGGGATCATGACGTTCCTCGTGAACCAGCAGGGCATCGTCTTCGAGCGGGACCTCGGTGAAGACACACCGGCGATCGTGAAGGAGATGAAAGCCTACGATCCCGGTGCCGACTGGTATCCCTCGGAAGACGTCGAGGACTGAGAGCGTGGGAGATGGTCCGGAGGCGGGGCTGAACAGCGACGCCCCCCCGGATCGGAGGCCCTCCCTGCCGCACCGGGATGCGCGAGGAAGAGCGCCCCGGTCGCCGCGAGCGTGATCGTCGTGGTCACGGAGGGCTCGAGTCGTCCAGATCGCCGCGCCGCGGGCGCTCCCGCCAGGTGGGCCGGGAGTCCGGCCCGCGGCGCCAGGGAAAGGAGCTGAACATGGGTGCGAAGCGTCAGGATCCGGTACGTATCGAACATGACCTCCTCGGCGACAAGGAAGTGCCGGCGGGCGTCTACTGGGGGGTGCAGACGGAGAGAGCCCGGGAGAACTTCAACATCTCCGGCGTCCACCTCTCCATGTACCCCGAGCTGATCCGGGCGTTCGCGATGATCAAGATGGGCGCGGCCCGGGCGAACTTCGACTGCGGACTGATGGACAAGCGCGTGCTGGGCGCGATCGAGGCGGCGTGCCAGGATCTGATCGACGGGAAGTTCCACGACCAGTTCCCGGTCGACGTGCTGCAGGGCGGCGCCGGCACCTCGACCAACATGAACGCCAACGAGGTCATCGCCAACGTCGCCCTGGAGCACCTGGGACGGGCGAAGGGCGACTATGAGACCGTGAGTCCTCACGACCACGTGAACCTCGCGCAGTCCACGAACGACGCCTACCCGTCGGCGCTGCACCTCGCGTTCGCGCTCGGCAGCGACCACCTCGTCTCGGAGTTGAACGATCTCGTGGAGTCCTTCCGCGCGAAGGGCCGGGAGTTCGCGTCGGTCCTGAAGATGGGCCGGACCCAGCTCCAGGACGCGGTCCCGATGACGCTGGGCCAGGAGTTCGAGGCGTTCGCCCAGAGCCTCTCCGACGAGGTGTTCGCGCTGGAGCGGATCTCCTCGCGCGTCCTGCTCGAGGTCAACATGGGCGGCACGGCGATCGGCACCGGCCTCAACGCCCCGAAGGGGTTCACCCGCGCCTGCGTGAAGCACCTCGCCGAGATCACCGGCAAGAAGATCACCGCGGCGAAGAACCTGGTCGAGGCGACCCAGGACACACAGGCCTACGTGCTCTACTCTTCCGCCTTGAAGAGCCTGGCCATCAAGCTCTCGAAGATCTGCAACGATCTGCGTCTGCTCTCCTCGGGGCCGCGCGCCGGCTTCGGCGAGATCAGTCTCCCCGCCATGCAGCCGGGGTCATCCATCATGCCCGGGAAGGTGAACCCGGTGATCCCGGAAGTCGTGAACCAGGTCTGCTTCCGGGTGATCGGCAGCGATCTGACCGTCACTCTGGCCGCCGAGGCCGGACAGCTCCAGCTCAACGTCATGGAGCCGGTGATCGCCGCCTGCATCCTCGAATCGCATACCATCCTGATGAACGCCTCGCGAACGCTCCGCACGCAATGCGTGGACGGCATCGTGGCGAACGAAGCCGCCTGCCGGCGCTTCGTCGACATCAGCATCGGCGTCGTCACCGCCCTGAACCCCCTCCTCGGCTACGACTGCGCGACCGAACTCGCCGCGGAGGCGCTGAAGACCGGGCGCGGGATCGTGGATCTCGTGCGGGAGCGGAAGCTCCTCACCGAAAAGCAGATCGCGGCGGTCCTGGATCCGAGGCGGATGACAGGCGTCAGGTAGCCCGGGGAGGTCATCATGATCTGGCTGCAACTGGGAGTCGTGCTCAGCGCCATCTACTTCGGGGCGAGGTACGGAGGCATCGCGCTCGGACTCATGGCGATGATCGGCCTGTCCGTGCTCGTCTTCATCTTCGGCCTTCCACCGGGCGGCCCGCCCGGCACGGTGCTGGCGATCGTCATGGCGGTCGTCACGGCCGCGGCGACCATGCAGGCCGCGGGAGGCATGGACTATCTCGTCGAGGTGGCCGGGCGCCTGCTCAAGGCCCGGCCGCAGTGGATCACTTTCGTCGCGCCGCTGGTCGCCTACGTGTTCACCTTCTGCGCGGGAACTGGTCACGTCGCGTACTCGATCCTCCCGGTCATCTCCGAGACCGCCCTCAAGGCGGGCGTGAGGCCCGAGCGTCCGATGTCGATCTCCGTCATCGCCTCGCAGACCGCGATCACCGCGAGTCCGATCTCCGCGGCGACCGTGGCGCTCGTGGCCCTGCTCGAGCCGCAGGGGATCACGCTCGCCCGGGTCCTGATGATCGCCGTGCCGGCGACGCTGGCCGGCGTGATCCTCGGCGCGCTCTCCGTCTTCCGCAAGGGGAAGGAACTCGCCGACGACCCGGGTTACCGCGCACTGCTGGAGAAGGGGCTGGTCGACGCTCCGCAGGCGACGAAGCCCCTCGAGGGCGAGGAACGGCGCCGCGCCAGGCGTTCGGTCCTGATCTTCCTCGCCGCGGCGCTCGCCGTGGTGCTGTTCGGCATGTTCGAGTTCCTCCGGCCGAAGTTCCCTTCGGTCACCGGACCGGAGGGTTTCGAAACGGTCAAGATGCCGGTGATCATCCAGCTGGTCATGTACTGCGCGGGAGCGCTGATCATCGCATTCTGCGGCGCGAAGCCCACGGTGGCCGCCCGGAGCCCGGTGGCGACCGCCGGCCTGATCGCGGTCATCTCGATCATCGGCCTCGGCTGGCTCGGCACGTGCTTCTACGAGGGGAACCGGGAACTCATCAACTCGGCGCTGTCGGGCACGGTCCAGTCCCACCCGTGGGTGTTCTCGTTCGCCCTCTTCGGTCTCTCCGTCGTGCTCTTCAGCCAGGCTTCCACGGTCTCGACGCTGATGCCCGTGGGCATCGCGCTGGGACTCGGCGCCCCCTCGCTCATCGCGATGTTCCCCGCGGTGAACGGGTACTTCTTCCTGCCGACGTACGCGACGAGCATCGCCGCCGCGTCCTTCGACCGCTCGGGGACGACCCGGCTCGGCCGGTACGTCCTGGACCACAGCTTCATGGTGCCGGGCCTCGTCACCACGGCCAGCGCGATCGGCATCGGCTTCCTGCTATCGAAGGTGCTCTGATGTGCGCGGGAGCCGTGAAGTACGCCCTGGTCGCGGTGCTCCTCCTCTTCTCGTCGGTCTCCGGCGCCGCGGAACCGCCGGCGACGGCGGCCGCGCCCGCGGACCCGCCCCCCGCCCCACAGCCGGCGGGGTCGTCGGACGACGTCAACGCCGAGCTGGACGCCGCTCGCCCCCGGCCGGCCGGCCTCCTGCCGTGGGGACCGGTGTCGATCCTCGATCCGCTCATCGATGACCTGAACGCGGAGCTCGACCGCCTGCTCGGCCTCCAGATCGGCCTCACCTACACCGCGGTCTACCAGCGGGCGAGCGACGGGGACGCGAAGGACGCCGCGGGCGGCGACCTCGACCTCATCGCGCGATGGCGGCTCTTCGGGGAGAAGGACTCGGGGTATCGAGGCATCCTCGGCGCGAATGGCGAGTACCGGCACGACTTCGGGGAGATCCCTCCCCGGGAGCTCGCGGACACGTACGGTTCTCTCTGGCGGACCGTCAACGGCTTCGGACTTCAGGATCCGGCGGTGGTCCAGTACTGGTGGGAGCAGCACCTGTTCGATGACGCTCTCGTGGTCACGCTGGGAAAACTCGACGCGGACAACTACTACAACACCAACCGGTACCAGAGCGACTCCACCGCCTTCCTGTCGAGGATGTTCTCGTCGAACATCGCCCGCAACCACCCCGGGAACGGACTCGGATTCAACTTCCGGGTGAAACTCGGCACGGCCTTCTACGTCACGGCCGGCGCGCAGGACGCCAACGGGGACAAGGAGCGCTCCGGGTTCGGCACCATCGACGATCACGAGTTCTTCAGCGCGGTCGAGGGCGGCTGGACCCCGACCTTCGAGGGCCTCGGCAAGGGCGCCCACCGCCTGACGCTCTGGCACAGCGACTCGCGTGACGATGCCATGGCGCCGTCAGACAAGGGCGTGGGGCTCAGTTGCGAGCAGGAGATCGGCGGAGGTGTGGTGCCGTTTCTCCGCGCGGCGTGGGCCGAGGGCGACGTCACCGGAGTCGAGCGGTTCGTCGGGGGCGGGATAGGCCTCGAGGGTCTGCTGCGGGCGAAGGAGGACCTGACCGGGATCGGCATCGGCTGGGGCGACCCCGCCGACCATCTCTATCACGGCCAGTGGGGCATCGAGGTGTTCCACCGGTTCCAGCTCACTCCGGACATCCAGTTCACGATGGGCTACCAGTACATCTGCGATCCGGTGAAGGCCGGGGGGGGACATCACGATCCGGTCGGGGTGTTCTCACTGCGTGTGCGGATCGCGTTCTGAGGGACGTGGTGTCGGTTCCCGGGCCCTTCGCCTGACGGCTCATGTTGCTCACGCTCTCAGACGTGCCTTCCGGAGCGGGCGCCGGAGATGGCGGCGGCAATGGCCTGAAGGAGTCGTCCTCCGTCCACCGGCTTGCGGAGGTAGGCCGAAGCTCCGTTCGAGTGGGCCTGCTCCCGGGCCTCCTCCGAGTCGTGACCGGTGATGACGACGACCGGCGGCCGGCCCTCGGCGGTCGCGAGGTGCCGCTGGACCGCGAAGCCGTCGACCTGCGGCATCTGGAGATCGAGCACCACGCAGTCCGGCGTCCGGGTCTCCAGGGAATCGATGAAGTCAGCGCCCGAGGCGAACGTGTCCACGTCGAGGTCGGCCGAGCGCAAGAGCCGCCGCAGGGCGATACGCACGGGCTCCTCGTCGTCCACGACGGCAATGAGGGTCCTCGGGGATCCCATGGACGAAGAGGGTACCGGCCCGGGCCGGTTTCCGATATTGGACCTTGGGCCTACACGGCCGGTCGGCGCCCCTCATGCCTGCCGGACGCCCGCCCGCTCAGCCATGCGGACCAGCTCCGCCACCGACTCCGCCTGCATCTTCGCCATCACGCGTGCGCGGTGGACCTTGATGGTCTTCTCGACGGTGCCGAGCCGGCTGGCGATCTGCTTGTTGAGGGCACCGGAGATGACATGCCGGAGGACCTCGTGCTCGCGCGGCGTGAGCAGTGCGAGCCGGGCCCGGATGGTGGCCATGCCGGCGCGCTCGTCCCGCGCGAGGCGGTCCCGTCCGAGGGCCGCGCGGACCGCCCGAAGCAGGTCGTCCCGGTCCACCGGCTTGGTCAGGAAGTCCACGGCGCCGTCCTTCATCGCCCGGGCGCACATGGGGACATCGCCCCGTCCGGTGAGGAAGACGACGGGCAGCTCACAGCCCCGCGCAGCGAGTTCCCGCTGGAGCTCGAGGCCCGAGATCTCCGGCATGGCCACGTCCAGCACCAGGCAGCCCGGGGCGGGGCCGCTCAGAGCGGACAGGAACTCGCGGGGCGAGGAGAAGGCCGCGACCGAAAGGCCCGCTGAACGCAGCAGGCGCGAGATCCCCTTCAGGACACCCGAATCGTCGTCCACGAGGAAGACCGTCTCGGGCGGCGTGGGCGGAGGGACCGGCACGGGTTCGGGGCCCGAGCCGACGAAGCGACCGAGCGGGCGCTCGCCGTCGCGCCGGTCCCCGTTCATGACCGGGCCGTCCCGCCGGGAGGGTTGGTCGATCCCGCATCCCGGATCCCCGAGACCTCCGTTCGTGCGCCTTGTCCCGCGCATGGATGCGCGAGATGGAACGTGGCGCCCCCCTCCGGGTTGTTCGTCGCCCACAGCCGGCCGCCGTGCGCCTCGACGAGAGAACGGCAGACGGTCAGGCCGAGGCCGAGCCCGTCCCGTTTCGTCGTGTAGAACGGCTCGAAGACCCGTTCCAGCATGTCCGGGGCGATGCCCGTGCCGGTGTCGATAACCGAGACGAGGATGGATGCTTCTCCGGTCAGGCCGGTTCGAATCGTGATCTCGCGACCACCGCTCGCGGCGGACATGGCGTCGCAGGCATTCATCACGAGATTGAGGAGCACCTGCAGGAACTGCACCCGATCGCCCTGGAGCATGGGAAGGTCCGGAGCGAAATCGGTTCGCGCAGTGAGGCCCCGGC
>JALOQY010000212.1 GCA_025459285.1 Planctomycetota bacterium
CGGCGTAGTTGGCCTGCCCGGCGTTTCCGTGCAGACCGATCACGCTCGCCACGTTCACGATCCTCCCGCCGCGTGCTTTCATCATGGGGCGCGCCGCGGCCTGGATCAGGTGGAAAGTCCCGTACAGGTTCACTTTCTGCACGGCGTCGAAGTCCTCCGCCGACATGCGCGCGAGGAGACCGTCCCGGGTGATTCCGGCGTTGTTCACGACGATGTCGAGTCCGCCGAGGTCCGAAATGACGCTCTCCACGAGTGCCTTCACCGCGGCGGGGTCGGTGACGTCGGCCCGGTAGGCCCGGGCGCGATCCCCGACGGCGGCCGCGGCGCTCTCCACTTCGGGGAGCATGTCCACCATGGCCACGGTCGCCCCGGCGGCGTGGAAGGCCCGCGAGATGGCGAGACCGATGCCGCGCGCCGCGCCGGTAACAAGGGCGCGCCGGTCCGTGAAGCAGGAGGTCATGCCTCTCCTCCGGGGATGCTCGCGGCGTCGGGATAGCCCCGCACCACCGCTTCCGGTGCGATCTTCTTCAGGAGCCCGGCGAGGACCCGCCCGGGACCCGGCTCCACGAACTCCGTGAAGCCCTCGGCGGTCATGTGGCGCACCGAGCGCTCGAAAAGCACGGGGCTCGTGAGCTGGCGCGTCAACAGGTCGCGGATCGCCGCGGGTTCGGTCACCGGCCCCGCGGTGACGTTGGCGACGACGGGGATTTCCGCCCGCCGCACCTCGATCCCGTCCAGCATCGCCCGGAGCCCTTCGGCGGCGGGAGCCATGAGCGGCGAGTGGAACGCTCCGGCGACGGAAAGAGGGAGGAGCCGGCGGGCTCCAGCGGCCTTCAGGCGGTCCCCGGCCTTCGCCAGGTCCTCCTTCGCCCCGGAGATCACGACCTGCCCCGGGGAGTTCAGGTTCGCCACGCAGGCGATCCCACCCTCGGCCCGCACCCCGGCGCAGACCTCCTCGATCGCGGCAAGGTCGAGTCCGAGAACGGAGACCATGCCCGAGGGGCGCGCCTCGGAAGCCTTCTGCATCAACTCGCCACGGAGCCGGGTCAGGCGCAGGCCGTCCTCGAAGGAAAGCGCTCCGGCGAACCACAGCGCGGTGTACTCGCCAAGGCTGAGACCCGCCGCCGCCTCGAAGCACGACCGGTCGATCGCAGCACGCCGCGAGAGGACTTCCATCGTCACCACGGACACGAGGAAGATCCCCGGCTGGCACATGTCCGTGCGATGGACGACGTCGTCAGGCCCCTCGAAGCAGGTCTTCGACAGCGGGAAGCCGAGGATCCGGTCCGCATCCGCGAACCGTTCGGCGGCCTCCGGGAAAGCTGCGGACAGATCCCGGCCCATGCCGGTGAACTGGGCGCCCTGGCCGGGGAACAGTGCCGCTCGTTTCATGTTCGTCGGGACTCCTCGGAAGCCGTTCGGGGATCGGCTCCCCGTCATGCGTGATCGCGGTGGAAGAATTCCGCCACGCGCGCGGCCATGCCGACGCGCGCTACCCCCTCGACGATCAGGTCATTCACGCCGGAGCGCGTGAAGTCGGTGGCGACGCGGATCGCGTTGGAGATCGCCGTGGCGTTGGATCGACCGTGGCAGATGGTGACCGAACCCTCCACCCCGAGCAGGGGCGCGCCCCCCGTGGACGAGTAGTCGAGCATGTCCTTGACGGCCTTGAGGCCGACCATCGCGCCGCGGTTCTCAGCGGCGGACTCCGCCCCTCCGCTCTTCGCGAGAATCAGGTGGAAAAGGGCCTCCGACAGCCCTTCCGCAACCTTGAGGATGACGTTTCCCACGAAGCCGTCGCAGACGATGATGTCCGCGAGACCATGGAAAATCGCCTGCCCCTCCAGGTTCCCGACGAAGTTGAGGCCGGCGCGGCTGAAGAGCCCACGGCTCCCCTTGACGAGGTCGTTGCCCTTCCCTTCCTCCTCCCCGATCGAGAGCAGCCCCACGCGCGGGTTTTCCACTCCGAGGATCTTCTGGGCGTAGCAGCTCGCCATGATGGCGTACTGCAGGAGGTGGATGGGCTTGCTGTGGATGTTGGCGCCCACGTCACACAGGACCGCGCGGCCCGTCATGGTGGGCAGCGCCACCGCGATCCCATGTCGCTTGACACCCCGGAGCCGGCGACAGAACAGCGTACTGGCCGCCACGACGCCTCCGGTGTCCCCCGCGGAGACGATCGCGTCGACCTCCCGGCGCGCCAGGGCTTCGGCACACCGCTGGATCGACGTGTCCGGCTTCCGGCGCAGCGCCTCGACCGGGGACTCCCCCATCTCGATCCGCTGGGAGGCCGGCCGGATCGTGATGCGGTCGGCGGGCAGGTCCGGGACGTCGAGGAGCGGACGGATCTGATCCTCGATGCCGAACAGGTCGACGGTCACGTCGGGCTGCCGGGTCACGGGCCGCGATAGTGCCCGCAGTTGCCGCAGACATGGTGGGGACGGACGGCCTGGTTGCACTTGGGGCAGCGCCCGAGACAGGCCGATGGGAGGGCCAGGTGGGACCGGCGCTGTCCGCGCCTCGCCTTGGAAGTCTTCCTCTTCGGTACACCCATCGATGGACCCTCCGCGCGCCACGAGCCGGCATTCCGGGCGCACAAAAGGAAAGATCATAGGCCGATCGCGCGAGCCCGGTCAAGAAAGAGACAGAGCGGAGGCAATTCGGCGCAGGGATTCGAGAGCCGCCGGAAGCCCGTCCGGGTTCTTCCCCCGGCCCTGTCCCAGGCTCGCGCGCCCTCCCCCTCCGCCCCCGACGGCCCGTGCCGCCTCGCGCACGGCGGCCCCGGCGTCGAACCCCGCGGCAACCGCGGGAGCGGAGGCCGTCACGACGACCGAGACGGTTCCGCCTTCGCCGGTGGCGAGAAACGCCACGAGGGGAACGGTCGTCTCCCGGAGACGGTCGGCCGCGGCGAGGAGGTGCTTCATCTCGAACGGTCCGCGGTATCGTGCGAAGACGAGTTCGACGCCGTTGGCGAGCGTCTCGCGCTCCTGCTCCGGCCCCTCGCGGGAGCCGGCCTTCAGCGCCTTGTCGAGTCGCTGCGTGAGTTCGCGCACCTGGTCGCGGAGACCCTGGACCCGCGCCGGCAGATCCTCGGGCCGGCCCTTCAGGAGCCCGCACAGGTCGCGGAGGATCGCCTGCTCCGCCGCGGCCCGCTCGAGGACCGACAGTCCGGTGATCGCCTCCACCCGGCGCAGGCCCGCTCCGATGGCCGATTCCGACAGGATCCGGAAGGAGCCGATGTCACCGGTGGCCCGGCAGTGCGTGCCGCCGCACAACTCCCGCGAGTAGTCCCCCACCGAGACCACGCGCACGCGCTCGCCGTACTTCTCTCCGAAGAGAGCCATGGCACCGGAAGAGCGGGCTTCGCGGAAGTCCATCTCCTCCACCGAAACCGGGGTGTTTTGGACGATCGCCCGGTTGACCTCCTCTTCGAGCGACCGGAGCCGCGCCGGATCGAGCGACCCCTCGTGGTGGAAGTCGAAACGCAGGCGGTCCGGCGCCACCAGCGAGCCGGCCTGCGTGACGGATGTTCCGAGCTGGCCCCGCAGGGCCCGGTGGAGGAGGTGCGTCGCCGTGTGGTTGCGCCGGATCGCGTCGCGCCGCTCGCGGTCGACGAGCAGTTTCACGCGATCGCCCTTGCGCAGGACGCCCTCCACCACGCGTCCGGACATGGCGAAGACGCCCTCCAGGGACGTGGTCTGGCTGACTTCCAGGCGTCCCCCGGCGGATTCGATGCGGCCGGTGTCGCCGATCTGCCCTCCGGACTCGGCGTAGAACGGCGTCCGGTCGGTCACGACCATCACTTCCTCGCCCGCGCCCGCCTCGTCCACGAGGGACTCCCCGCGGACCAGGGCCAGCACGGCGCCCTCGTCCTCCACCGTCCCGTAACCGGTGAAGACGCTCGGGCCATGCGTGGCGCGGACCTCCGCGAGCGGACCCCGCGCGAAAATGTCGACGTCCTCGAAGAGTCCGCGGCTCTCCGCCCGGCGCGCCTCCATCGCCTGCTCGAACCCCTCGCGATCGAGCGAGAGCCCGTGCTCCCGGAGGCAGTCCTCCGTCACGTCCGCCGGGAAACCCCGTTCGTCGTGCAGTCGGAACGCAACCTCTCCCGGAAGGACACGGCCGCCCGCGGCGAGCACCTTCCCGATCTCGCCCTGAAGGAGGCCCATGCCGGAGGCGAAGGTGTCACGAAACCGGTTCTCCTCGGAGCGGATCGCACGCGCCACTTCGGCGAGGTTGTCGATCACCGCCGGATAGGCGGCCCCCATCACCTCGGCCACCACGGGAGCGAGTTCGGCGAGGAAGGGCCGGTCGATGCCGAGCCAGATCCCGTCGCGCGCGGCCCGCCGGATCACGCGCCGGACGACGAACTCCCGGCCGTCCCGCCCCGGCTTCACGCCGTCGAGGAGACAGAAGACGGCGGCCCGGGCGTGGTCCGCCACCCGCCGCATGTGAACACCGGCTTCGGAGGCGAACACATACTCCGTCCGGCTGAGCTCGGCGATCCGCGCGATCAACGGCATGAACAGGTCGGTATCGAAGGTGGACAGCTTGCCGTTCATGACCGCCACGAGCCGCTCGAAGCCCATTCCCGTGTCGATGTTCCTACGAGGCAAGGGCTCGAGCCGGTTCACCCCGACTCGATTGAACTGGGTGAAGACGAGGTTCCACACCTCGGTGTACCGCGGGCAGTCGCAGTCCTCCTTGCGGCAGCCCGGCCCGCAGGAGTATTCCGCACCGTAGTCGTAGAAGATCTCCGAACACGGTCCGCAGACGCCGTTCGGCCCCGCTTCCGGCGCGTTGCTCGGCCAGAAGTTCGACTTCGCCCCGAGGCGCGTGACGCGCTCCGGCGGGAGCCTCACCTCGTCACGCCAGATGCCGAAGGCCTCGTCGTCGTCGGTGTAGACCGTCACCGACAGGCGCTCCGCCGGCAACCCGCAGACGCGCGTGAGGAAGTCCCACGCCCAGACGATCGCGTCCCGCTTGAAGTAGTCGCCGAAGGAGAAATTCCCGAGCATCTCGAAGAACGTGTGGTGGTACGTGGTCCGGCCCACCTGCTCGAGATCCCCGGTCCGGAAGCACTTCTGACTCGATGCCGCGCGGGTGTACGGCATCTCCCCCCGCCCCAGGAAGAGGTCCTTGAACTGGTTCATGCCCGCGCCGGTGAAGAGCAGGGTGGGGTCGTTCGCCGGCACGAGGGAATCGGACGGGACCACGGTGTGGCCCCGCTCGGCAAAGAACGTGAGGAAGGAACGGCGGATCTCGTCGGGACGGAGTCGGTTCATGATTCCGTCGATGCTACGCGCCGGACCGCCGGGCGCCAAATAGCGCAGGGAGGGCCCCGTCGCAGCCCTCGGGTGGCCCGTCCCGTGCCGGGGACGTTCAGACCGATGCCGACCCTTACCCCGGCGGGTTGCCAGGCGCCGGCGGCAGCGCCACGAGCCCGCTCTGGGTCCGGACGGCGGCGGCGATCTCGTCCAGCAGATCCCGGTTCTGCTTCAGGAAGTCCCGGGCCTTCTCCCGGCCCTGGCCGAGGCGCGTTTCTTTATAGGAGTACCAGGCGCCCGATTTCTCGACGATCCCCCGGTCCGCCGCGAGGTCCAGGACGTCCCCGGAACGCGAGATCCCCTCCCCGAAGAGGATGTCGAACTCGGCCTTCCGGAAGGGCGGCGCGACCTTGTTCTTGACGATCGTGGCGCGGATCCGCGCACCCACGACCTCCTCGCCGTCCTTGATCGATCCGATCCGCCGCAGGTCCACCCGGACCGACGAGTAGAACTTCAGGGCGCGCCCGCCGGGCTGGGTCTCGGGGTTGCCGAACGTGACGCCGATCTTCTCGCGGATCTGGTTCGTGAAGAGCAGGCAGGTGTTCGACCGCGACACGCAGCCGGTGAGCTTCCGCAGCGCCTGGCTCATGAGCCGGGCCTGGAGCCCCACGTGGGAATCGCCCATGTCCCCCTCCAGCTCGGCCTTCGGGACGAGCGCCGCGACGGAGTCCAGGGCGACGATGTCCACGGCGTTGCTCCGCACGAGCATCTCGCAGATCTCCAGGGCTTGCTCGCCGGTGTCGGGCTGGGAGATGAGCAGGTTCTCCAGGTCCACCCCGAGCTTCCGCGCGTAGGTCGGGTCGAACGCGTGCTCCACGTCGATGAAGGCGGCGATCCCGCCGCTGCGCTGCGTTTCGGCGATCACGTGGGACACGAGCGTCGTCTTGCCGGAAGACTCCGGACCGAAGACCTCGACCACCCGGCCGCGCGGGAAGCCCCGGCCTCCGAGCGCCAGATCGAGTGCGAGGGACGTCGTGGAGATGCCGTCCACCTCCAGGGTCTTCTCGCCTCCCAGTCGCATGATCGATCCCTTCCCGAACTGCTTCTCGATCTGCGAGACGGCCGTGTCCACGGCCTTCCGCTTCGACTCCTCTTCCTTCGCCATGCCTCGCTCTCCTATGGCGCCGCTCCGTAGTGCCCGAGCGCCGTGTATCGCGGCGCCTCCCCGCGCTCGAGCTCGCTCATGAAGAGGGTCACCGCGTCCACGGCCAGCGACCCGAACCACAACTCGCCCGCCCGGTGAATCCGTTCCTCGAGGGCGCGTCCGTCGAAGCGGCCGCGAACGCGGGCCAGTGTCACGTGGGGCGAGAAACGGCGATGTTCCCGTTTCGCGCCGAAGACCGTCATCTCTTCATTCAGCCGTTCAAACACCGCGGTGAGGATACCCTCCGGGTCTGACACTCCGGCCCAGACGATCCGCGGGCGTCCGTAATCCGGAAACACGCCCGCGCCGTGGACCTCCACGTGGCCGGGTCTCAGAACGGTCGCGCACTCCGCAACGGACTCCGAGAGCAGGGCCAGTTCGTCCCGGTGCACGTCCCCCACGAACTTCAGGGTCACGTGGAGGTTCTCCTCGCTGACGGAGGTGGATTTCCCGAGCCCATCGAGGAGCTCGCGACCCTCCGCGAAGATCGCGCGCCGGAGCTCGCCGTCGAGTTCGACCGCCGTGAAGACCCGGACGTATTCCGAGAGGCCGACCATCGTGTCACCCCGAACAGGTCGCGGCCCGACGCGGCCGGTGACGCTGATTTCCGGTTTGTACCATGTTCGGATGGTCCCCGCGAAGGAGGCTGGCCGGAAAAATCGACCGGCCGTCAAGAAGGCGTTGCTACCCCCCCCTCATCGGCCTCCGAGGCCGCCGCGAAGGACCGGAGATCCCGCGCGGAAGCGCGGTCCGGGCGGGTGAGGAAGAACCACCCGCCGAGCATGCTCCAGAGGAGCTGCGAGATCCCGATGAGGATCGACAGCGCCACGGACTGGGTTCCCGGAATGCCGACCATCCCGAAGAAGAAGGCGAACGCCCCCTCGCGGACGCCCCAGCCCCCGGGGAGCGCGGGAATGGAGGCGAGCATGCTGCAGACCGGCACGAGGATGAAGTACTCCAGGATCGGCAGGCGGCGGAGATCGCCTCCGAGTGCGTATCCCATCCCGACCGCCGTGGTCACGATGGCCAGATGGTTCAGCACCGACAGACCGAGGGAGACCCAGACCGCTCGGGGCCGGTCGCGGTAGACGAAGATCCCCTGGTCCACCTCCGTGATCAGCCGGGCGAACGGCAGCCTCGCTATGAGCGCCTCGAACCGGACCCAGCGCCGGAGCCGCCGGGACAGGAACAGCACGCCGAAGAGGAGGCAGCCGCCGACGAACAGGAACACGATCACCGCGGCGGCGTGGAACCTCGGATCGGCCGCGCGGGGGAGGATCACCGCCGCGGCGAGCAACCCCAGCACGAACAGCCCGATCATCCGGTCCACGAGTACGCTCATGAAGGCTCGGACGCGCATGCCCGGGGACTGCCGGGCGATGTAGAAGGCCTTCACGATATCGCCGCCGGTGAGACCGGGTACGGCGCTGTTGAAGAAGAAGCCGATGTAGGAGAGCCGGAACGCGTCGCCGAAGGACGTCCGGATCCCCGCCGCGCGCAGGAGCCCGAACCACCGGTAGATCGACAGGAGCGTGATCGGACCGAAAGCGAAGATGCAGAGGAGCAGGATCGCCTTCTCCGACAGGCGGATCAGGGTGAAGAGTCCGAGCCGGACGCGGCCGTCCCTCGACCAGTCCGCCGACAGAGGCAGGACCTCGCCGCTGGAGCGGACGAACCTCGCTGTCTCTCCGCTGACCTCCACGCGCCCGGGTGCGCCGATGCCGTCGGGATCGTACAGGTCGCGGTACTGGATCCGCCACAGCACGAAACAGACCAGAGCGAGGCCCAGCAGGCGAAGGGCGATGGACAGGATGCGCTTCAAGGGCCGGCGGGCTCCGCGTTCCGCTCACGCCACCAGCGCTGCCAGTCCGAGACGTCCGGTCCGGGGTTCTCGAACGTGAGTCCCGCGAGTTCGCGCGCCGCGGCGCGGCGCACGGAATCGTTCGGATCCTCGAGCAGGCCGGCGAGCGCCGGGATGGCCAGCGCCTTGACGTCCTCTCCGGTCTCTCCCAGGTCGCCAAGCACGCCGACGAGGGCGATCCGCACGGAGGATTCCGGCTCACCGGGGAGCACGCGGGCGATCACCGGGGCGGCGCCGGCGATCCGCCGTTCGCCGAGCGCGCGGGCCGCGGCGGCCCGGACGTGCGCCGCAGAGTCGGCGAGACACGCGAGCAGGCTCAACGACAGGACGTGATCGGTGACGCGGATGAGCGCGCGGTCCAGCGTGTCGGCCAGCAGCGGATCGCTCCGGCCGTCCCGGAAGGTACGCCCGGCCAGCGCCCGGACCACGCCCCGGGGTTGTGCGACGCGGTTTCGCGCGAGCTTCGCGTCGGGCAGTGCGAGTTCCGCCCAGGGATAGGTACCGAGCACCGCGACGCCGTCCATGAAGACCATGCGATCCGCGGGGTCGGCGAAGGGCGTCTCCTTCTTCATGATCGACTCGAGGGCACGCAGGGCATCGAGCACGCCTTCCTGGTCGGGAGGTTCGCCGGCCGGGATCGCCGCCGAGAGCGGGTGGATCCAGTCGTGGAACCAGGAGAGGACCCGGACGCAGTCGTTGCGGACCAGGGCCGACGCGTCCCGCTGCGCGAGGGTCGAGACGACGACCACGGTCATCCCCGTCTCGTCCCACTCCGCGTAGTCCGAAACGGTCAGGTCGGAGAGGGCGTCACGGCACTTCTCCACCGCCCGCGGGACGTCGAGGCGATACGACCAGTCCCGGAGGTCGTGCACGTCGCGGATCACGCGCAGGGCGTATCCCGGACGGCGATCGGCGCCGAGGAAGATCGCCAGCTCCTGGAACAGGTCGCCGCCCGCATCGCCGATCGTGACGATGGCGTCGGTCATCGCGTCGCTGCCGGGCTCCGTCCCCTCGGCGCCGGCCGCCTCCGCAGCGGGAGGTGCGGCCTCCGGACCGGCACCCTCCTCGGCGGGCGGAGTGCCGAGACAGCCCGACAGGCAGAGCGCCGCCACCGCGGCGGTGAAGGAGAGCCATCGGCCCAATTCGTCCTCCCGGAGCGAGAAAGGGACAAGGATAGGTCCCCCGCGAACCTCGGCAAAGCAATGCCCCTGCCGTCCGGCTCCGGCGCCGTCCCCGGTCCGGGCGGGACCGCCCCGGACCACAAATGCCCTCCCGCCAGGGTCGCCCGGGGGTAGAATTCGTGCAGAGGAGGTTCGCGATGGCGCGTGGCTTCACGGTGGTCCTCGCGCTCCTGGCGGTCCTGTCCGGAGACGCCGGCGGGGCCCAGGGCGCCGACGAGAAGGCCCGGAAGAAGGCCTGGGAAGAGGCGCAGGCTGTCTTCACCGCCGATTTCCGCTCCGAGGACCCCGCGGTCCGCCGGGCGGCGGTAATGAAGCTCGCCCCTTTCTCGGACATGGGCCTCGGCCGTTTCCTGGTCGAGAAGGTCTTCGCCACCGAGCGCAACGCGGGCGTCCTCGACGCCGCGATCACGATTCTCGGCATGGCGAAGCAGCCGGAGGACGTC
Source organism: Planctomycetota bacterium (assembly GCA_025459285.1). Classification (GTDB taxonomy): domain Bacteria; phylum Planctomycetota; class JAJSAM01; order JAJSAM01; family JAJSAM01; genus Prado167. The sequence goes on from JALOQY010000212.1 coordinate 9,957, forward strand.
TCGTTCCTGTGCGGCAAGGTCCTCGGCAAGGGCGACTGGCAACTCCGGGCGGCTCTCGCCGACGCGCTCGGATCACTCCACGCCCCCGCCGCCGCCGACGCGATCCGGATGCTCCTGAAGAGTGAGAAGGACCCCCGCGTGCTCTCCATGGCCCTCTTCGGAGCGGGGACGAAGAAGCTCGCCGACGCCATGGACCAGATCCTCCCCCACCTCGAGCACAGCGACTGGCAGGTGCGGGTGGCGGCCATCGAGGCGCTCGGGGAACTGAAGGACGAGCGGGCCCTCATGCCGCTCATCGACCGCCTGATGAACGAGCGCGGGCGACTGCGGGAGGACATCGCCCAGGCCCTGAAGAAGATCACCGGGAAGGACTTCGGACGCGACGCCAACAAGTGGCGCCAGTGGTTCCACGAGCGGGACAAGATGGAATCCGACCCGCCGCCCCAGCCGGCGAAGCCGGCGGAGCCCGGAGGCAGCGCGGTGAAGGACGAGCCCACCTACTTCGGA
>JALOQY010000213.1 GCA_025459285.1 Planctomycetota bacterium
CGTCTCGACCTCGTCCGCCGGCGGCGGCCTCCAGATGATGGTCGCCGGCGTCGTCAAGCAGATGACCGGCGAGTCCGCCGAGCGCGCGGCCCTCGGGGCCGGCGCCATCGTGATGGACGTACTGGCCACGAACGACGGCCGGCGCCCCCACGAGCGCATCGAGCGGATCCGCCGTCTTCGCCCCGACATGATCCTCCTGTCCGGCGGTACCGACGGAGGGACGGTGGACAAGGTCGTGGAACTCGGCGAACTGATCGCCGCCGCGCGACCCACGGCCCGCCTCGGCGCCCAGTACCAGCTCCCGATCATCTACGCCGGAAACAAGGACGCTCAGCAGAACATCCGTGACCTCCTGGAGAAGCGCTGCGCGCTGACGGTGGTCGACAACATCCGCCCGGTGCTGGAGCGCGAGAACCTGAAGCCCGCCCGCGACGCCATCCACGAGCTCTTCATGGAGCACGTGATGGCCCACGCCCCGGGCTACAAGAAGCTGATGAAGTGGACCGAGGTCCCCATCATGCCGACGCCGGGCGCCGTCGGCCTCATCATGCAGGCGATCGCCCACCTCGAGAACATCAGCGTCGTCGGGGTGGACATCGGCGGCGCCACGACCGACGTCTTCTCCGTCTGGCAGGTCGAGGACGACGACGGGAAGAAGTCGGAGGTCTTCAACCGGACCGTCTCCGCCAACCTCGGGATGTCCTACTCGGTCTCCAACGTCCTCGCCGAGGCGACCCTCCCCAACATCCTCCGCTGGGTACCCTACGACATCGACGAGCGGGACCTCCGCAACCGGATCCGCAACAAGATGATCCGGCCCACGACGATCCCGCAGAGCCTCACGGAACTGAAGGTCGAGCAGGCCATCTCCCGCGAGGCGCTCCGGCTCGCCTTCATCCAGCACACCGATCTGGCGGTCGGTCTCAAGGGCGTGCAACAGGCCCGCTCCATCGCCGACACCTTCAAGCAGTCCGCCACGGGTCAGTCCCTCGTGGACATGCTGAAGCTCGACATCCTCGTCGGATCGGGCGGCATCCTGAGCCACGCCCCGCGGCGCTCCCAGGCCGCCATGATGCTCATCGACGCGTTCCTCCCCGAGGGAGTGACGCGCCTCGCCGTGGACTCGATCTTCATGATGCCCCAGCTCGGCGTCCTCTCGGCCGTGGACACTCCCGAGATCGCCGACTCCGCACGCCGCGCCGCGGTCGAGGTCTTCAAGAAGGACTGCCTCATCCACCTCGGCACGAACCTCGCCCCGGTGGGGTCCGGCAAGATCGGCAAGCACTGCCTCGACATCGAGGTGGCGGGACCGGACGGGAAGCAGATCCGCGAGTCCTTCAACGCCGGCGACACGGCGGTCCTGCCGCTGCCGTACCGCGGGGAGCCCTACGATGCCGTTCTGAAGCCCGCCCGCGGGTTCGACATGGGCGCCGGTCCGGGCAAGGCGAAGGAAACCCGGGTCGAGGGTGGTGTCGTGGGTCTCATCGTGGACTGCCGCGGACGGCGGCCATTCGTGGTTCCGGAGACTCCCGCCGAGCGTGTTCCCTGGCTGCTCAGGTGGGGCAAGGCCCTCGATGCCTATCCGGACGTGAAGGAGTAAGCCATGGGCCACGCATACACTCCCGGACTCCGCGTTTCCGAATTCACCGTCCTCCGGAAGGACCGGCGCCTGCCGCTCCTCGGCGAGGTGCTCGTCAAGCCCGGCGACCGCGTCACGTTCGACAAGGTCGTGGCCCGGACGAACCTGCCCGGCGACGTCCAGTCCATGAACATCGCCCATCGCCTCTCCATCGAGGCCGCCGACCTGCCTCGCTATATGCTGAAGAAGGAAGGCGACCCGATCACGAAGGGCGAGGTCATCGCCGAATCGAAGTCCTTCTTCGGCCTCTTCAAGACCCGCTGCGAATCCCCCATCGCGGGGACGATCGAGACCCTCTCCTCCCTCACCGGCCAGGCGCTCCTCCGCGAGCCGCCGATCCCGGTGGAGGTCAAGGCCTACATCGACGGGGTGGTGGCCGAGGTGCACGAGAAGGAAGGCGCCACGATCGAGACCTGGGGCACCTTCATCCAGGGGATCTTCGGCGTCGGCGGCGAGACGAGCGGCACCATCCGGGTCATCGCGAAGGACCCCGCCGAGCCCCTCACGAAGGACCGTATCCCGGCCTCCGCGAAGGGTGAGATCCTCGTGGGGGGCGCCCGCGTCTCCCTCGACGCGATCTACGCGGCCCGCGACGCCGGGGCCCTCGGGATCGTCTGCGGGGGCTTCGACGACCAGGACTTGAAGAAACTCCTCGGCCGCGACCTCGGCGTCGCGATCACCGGCCACGAGGACATCGGCGTCACTGTCGTCCTCACCGAGGGCTTCGGCGAGATCGCCATGGCCGCGCGCACCCTCGAGGTGCTCCACGCCAACGAGGGGTTGCGCGCCTCCATCAACGGCGCCACCCAGATCCGGGCCGGCGTGATCCGCCCGGAGATCGTCATCCCGAAGCTCGACCGCCAGAAGCCCGCGACGGGGTCCGGCGATTCGGCGTCCCACGGACTCGTCGAAGGCTCCCGGGTCCGCGTCATCCGGGAACCCAATTTCGGGAAGCTCGGGCACGTGAAGTCGCTGCCGCCGGATCTGGTGGCGATGGAGACGGAATCCAGGGTCCGCGTACTCGAGGTGGAGCTCGATTCCGGTGAGAGGTACATGCTCCCCCGCGCCAACGTGGAAATGATCGAAAGCTGATCGGAGGACCGCGCATGAAGCTCTGCCTTGCGCTGCTCGCCGGCTTCCTGCTGCTCGCCTCCTGCGGCGGTTCCCCCGAACCTCCGCGGGAGATGCTGGCGGCGGACCGGCCGGACGACTGGGGAGGCGCGATCCGGATCGAATGGTCCGCATCTCCCTCGCGCATGCTCCCGAAGTCGGCCTTCACCGGGTACCGCGTCTACCGCGCGGACCGTCCCCTGGGGCCGTGGAGCCTCGTCTTCGAGGGCGACCGCGAAGCCGGCGCCTTCACCGACACCGGCGCGGGCGACACCGCCTGGTACTACCGCGTCACGGCCGTCGTCCACGGCGTGGACAGCGCGCCGATCGGGACGCCCGGACCGGTGACGGCCCACCCGAACCTGAAGGCCGTCGACGCTCCGAACGACTGGGGCGGAGCCGTCCTCCTCACGTGGGGCGCGCACCCCTCCGCCCTCCTTTCCGAAACGACCCTTCGCGGGTTTCGCCTCTACCGCGCCGCGGACCGGGCCGGCCCCTTCGAACCGCTGGCCGACGTCGGCGCGGACAAGGGCAGCTACCTCGACGCCACGGCCGGCACCACGCCGTGGTTCTACCGCCTGACGGTGCTCGTGGACGGCACCGAGTCGCCGCCGGTGGATGCTCCCGAGCCGGTCGCGGCTCTGGCCCTCGCCAGGGCCATCGATCGCCCGAAGGACCTCGGCGGCACGATCCACGTCACCTGGCCACACTACCGTGGGGAGGGCCTGAAGGCCTACCGGATCTACCGCGGTCCCGGAGCCGAAGGTCCCTGGCGACTCCTCGATGAAGTGCCGCCGCCCGCCAACCAGAAGTCACAGCCTGCCGAGTACTTCGACCGGAACGCTCCCGAGGGGCCGGCCTTCTACCGGATCGCGGCCCTCGCCGGAGGCCCGGAAGGCGCGTCGGAGGTCGCCTTCGTCGCGACCGCGGCGCCCGTCACCGCCGTGGCCAGCTGGTTCGTGGAGAATCGCTACAAGAGCCTCCTCGCCGTGTTCATCTTCACCTCGATCGTCCTCGGCTGGGTGTGGACGGCCAGCCGGAAGATCTCGGCGGGAATGCTCATCGGCTTCGTCCTCTACGCCGCGCTCTACGCCGTCGTGATCCTCATGGCCGACATGGGTCTTCCCGCGGCCCTGGTGATCCTCCTCCTGCCGCTCGTCTCGGTGGCCATCCCGCTCGTGAAGCGCGGAGGGAAGATCTACATCCGCCCGATCCCGGCCCTCCAGGCCGTGGAGGAGGCGATCGGGCGCGCCACGGAGATGGGCAAGCCGATCCTCTTCGTCCCGGGCATCTCCAGCATCGGCGACATCGCGACGCTGGCCGCCCTGAACATCCTCTCCCCGGTGGCGGAGAAGGCCGCCCAGTACGATAGCCGGCTGATCGTCCCCAACTACGATCCGATCGTCTACACCATCGCGCAGGAGGTCGTGAAGGAGGCCTATCTCAAGGCCGGCCGGCCCGACGCCTACAGCGACGAGAACGTCTTCTTCCTCTCCCCGCGCCAGTTCGCCTTCGCCGCGGCGGTCAGCGGTCTCATGATGCGCGAGCGGCCCGCCACGAACTTCTTCCTCGGCATGTTCTACGCCGAGTCGCTCATCCTCGCGGAAACCGGGAACATGACCGGCGCCATCCAGATCGCCGGTACCGACGCCATCACGCAGCTCCCGTTCTTCATCGTGGCCTGCGACTACACGCTCATCGGCGAGGAACTCTACGCCGCCGGCGCGTACATGGGCGGGGACCCGAAGCTCACGGGCAGCCTCAAGGGCCAGGACTGGAACAAGGCGCTCGCCATCCTCGTCATCCTCGTCCTCACGGGAGCCTTCTTCGTCTACGGCGTGATCAGCGACCCCGGCAAGTGGCGCCAGGGATTGCGCGAGCTTCCCGAGCTCCTGTTCAAGGTGGAGGCCGAGGAATGAAACGGAACGTCCCCATCGCGCTCGGTCTCATCATCGGCCTCGTGATGATGACGACGTACTTCTTCCCCTTCATGGACGACGTCTACCGCCTCGTCCTCCAGTGGTCCCCGGTCATCTCGGGCTTCGCCGTCGCGCTCTCCATCGTCTCCTTCGTCATGAGCCACTGGATGAAGATCCGGCGGCGGTCCCCGGGCCGGGCCTACAACATGCTCGCGCTCGCCTCCTTCGCCATCATGCTCCTCGCGGGCGGGCTCCGTGGCCTCTTCCCGGAGTCGAAGATGTTCTCCTTCCTCGGGGACATCTGGGGCAAGTCCGAGGAGAGCCCCTTCCAGTGGATGTTCCAGAACATCCTCCTGCCGATGGAGGCGACGGTCTTCTCCCTGCTCGCCTTCTACATCGCCTCGGCCTCGTTCCGGGCATTCCGGGCCCGCAACGTGGAGGCCACGCTGCTGCTCGTGGCGGCCACGCTGGTGATGATCGGCCGCGTCCCCCTCGGGGAGGCGATCTGGTCCGGCTTCGGCCCATTGCAGGAGTGGATCATGGAGTTCCCGAATACCGCGGCCAAACGCGCGATCACGATCGGCGTGGGACTCGGCATCGCCGCCACGTCCCTCAAACTCATGCTCGGGATCGAGCGCTCCTACCTCGGGAAGGGAGACTGAGCCATGAAGGAGCTCCTAGTCCGACTCTCCCACCTCGACCGCCGCTGGGTGTTCCTCATGGTGTTCGTCCTGACGGCGGTCCCCTTCTTCCTCCCCATGAAGCTCCCGATCAAGACCACGCGCTACACCCAGATGGTCTTCCAGGAAATCGAGACCATGAAGCCGGTCACCGATCCGGGCTTCAAGCCGCTCCTCCTGTCGATGGACTTCGACCCCGGCACGATGGCCGAACTGGGCCCCATGGCGAAGGCCATGCTCCGCCACGTCTTCGCGAAGAAGTCCGGTGTGGTCGTCCTGACCTTCGTCCCCATGGGATCGGCCCTGGCCCAGGAGATCCTCCTGTCGGTCGCCGGGGACTTCAAGGACCAGGGGATCGAGGAGGGGGTGCACTTCGCCTTCCTCGGCTACACCGCCCCGCCGGATGCCGTGATCCAGTCGATCGGGCGCAACATCCGCGACAACTACCCCAAGGATTTCCGCGGTCGCCCCCTGGAGGAGATACCTCTCCTCGCCCCCGTCACGAACTACCGCGACTTCCACATCGTCGTGGATCTCGCGGGCAGTTCGATGCCCGCGGCCTGGATGGCGAACGCCGTGGAGCGCTTCAGCGCCCGCTTCGCCATGGGCGTCACGAACGTCATGGCCGCCGACTACACCCCCTTCATCCCCGAGCAGAGCAAGGGGATGATCGCGGGACTCCGGGGCGCGGCGGAGTACGAGCGGATGCTCAATGACCACTACGGGATCGATCTCGGTGATGGCGCACGCGGCATGGACTCGCAGTCCGTCACCCACATCTTCGTCCTCCTCCTGATCGTGGTGGGCAACATCGGCTACTTCCTCACAGCGAGGAAGAAGGGAGCGACGCGATGAGCAGAAATGCCAGGCTCACCGTCGGAGTCATCTTCCTTGCGGTGATCGCGATCACGGCGATCCGCACCATCGACGCCGGGTCCGGCGGCACGGAGTTCCTCACCACCTTCGGCAAGTTCGTCGCCGCGTGGTTCACGATCGCCATCTTCTCGTTCCTCTACAAGGACAACGCCTTCTACAAGGCCGCCGAGCACATCATGGTCGGCCTGTCGATGGGCTACGTGACCGTCTACGTCGTCTTCCAGGTCCTGCAGCAGCGCTTCTGGGACAAGCTCGTCCGGAACGATCTCTCGCCCGACGACGTGATCTTCGGCAGCTCGGAGATCTTCCGCTACAGCCTCATCATCCCGGCGATCCTCGGCCTGCTCATGCTGCTCCGGCTGTTCCCCAAGGGTCACGAAGCAGCTCTTCTTCGCCACGAAGGCCCCCATCAACTACCTGCAGGTCCTCCACGGCTCGGCCCTGACCGCCCCCGAATTCACGAACTACGAGGGCTGGCAGCTCGGCGTGCCGATCCTGATCGTCGGCACGTTCTGCGCCCTCATGTACTTCTTCTTCTCCGTGCCTCACACCGGGGCGGTCGGAAGGGTCGCGCGGTTCGGCGTGCTCTTCCTCATGATCGGGTTCGGGGCGTCGTTCGGCTATACCGTGATGGGCCGCCTGTCGCTGCTCATCGGGCGCGTGCTCTTCCTCCTCAAGGACTGGCTCGGACTCATCACCTGACGGCGGAGGGCCGATGGACGCGATCGCCTACGCCCGGGTCCTCGACTACCCGCTGGCGAACATCGTCATGGGGGTGCTGCTCGCGCTGTTCTTCGGCGGAGTGATCTTCTGGACGGAACGAGCCCGGCGGGGCCGGTCGCAATATGTCCGGCCGATCGCCGGTCTCGCCGCCGTCAACGAGGCCGTGGGCCGCGCCACGGAGATGGGCCGTCCCGTCCTCTTCGTCCCCGGCATCGCCGACGTCGACGACATCCAGACGATCGCCGCCGTGGTGATCCTCTCCTCCGTGGCGAAGACGGCCGCGCGCTACGACACCCGCACGATCTTCGCCACCTGCAGCCCGCTTCTCTTTCCCGTCGCCGAGGAGACGATCCGCAACGCCTACGCCGACGCGGGCCGGCCCGACGCCTTCAGCCGCGATGACGTCCGGTTCCTATCCTCCGACCAGTTCGCGTTCACCGCCGGCGTCACGGGGATCATGCTCCGCGAGAAACCTGCGGCCACGGTCTTCATGGGCGCCTTCTGGGCGGAGTCCCTCATCCTCGCCGAGACGGGCGTCCTCGCGGGAGCCATCCAGATCGCCGGCACCGCCAACGTCTCCCAGCTCCCGTTCTTCGTCGCGGCCTGCGACTACACGCTGATCGGCGAGGAGCTCTACGCGGCGGGCGCCTACCTGTCCCACGACGCGCGGCTCCTCGGTTCCCTGAAGGCCTCCGATGCCATGAAGGTCCTGGTCGCCGTCCTCATCGCGATCGGCGTCCTGACCGCCACGATCCCGCCGATCGACGACCTGTTCGACCGCCTGCTCGGCATCCACTTCGCAGAATTCTTCGAATTCACCGACCCGAACGGGTGAGGACGGGCCCCATGCTCGCGCTCGTGACGATCTTCGGCGACCTCCAGTACCCGCTGGCGAAGCTCGTGATGGCGATCCTCCTCGCGGTCTTCTTCGCCCTGGTGATCCTCTACACCGCCCGGGCCCGCCGGGGCGCCGCGCTCTACGTCCGCCCCATCGGCGGCCTCTCGGCCATGAACGAGGCCATCGGCCGCGCCACCGAGATGGGCAAGCCCGTCCTCTACGTGCCCGGGATGGGCGACGTGGACAACATCCAGACGATCGCCGCGGTGGTGATCCTCTCCGGGGTGGCGAAGCTCGCCGCCTCCTACGACACCCGCACCATCGTCCCGATCCGCTCCCCCATGCTCTTCCCCGTCGCCGAGGAGACCGTGCGCAACGCCTTCGTGGACGCGGGTCGGCCGGACAGCTTCAACCGCGACGACGTGAGGTTCCTCTCGAACGACCAGTTCGCCTTCACCGCCGGGGTCACCGGGATCATGCTGCGCGAGCGGCCCGCCGCGAACATCTACATGGGCGCCTTCTGGGCCGAGTCCCTGATCCTCGCCGAGACCGGCTTCCTCGCCGGGGCGATCCAGATCGCCGGCACCGCCAATGTCTCCCAGCTCCCGTTCTTCGTCGCGGCCTGCGACTACACGCTCATCGGCGAGGAGCTGTACGCCGCCAGCGCCTACCTCTCGAAGAACCCGGAGCTCCTCGGATCGCTCAAGGCCTCCGACGTATCGAAGGTCATGTGGGGCGCCATCATCCTGATCGGCACCCTCGCCGCCAGCAACTCGTTCCTCGACCGGTTCCTCGACCGCGCGTTCGGCCTTCCGACCTTCGCGGACCTCTTCACCTTCACGACCGGAGACTGATCGGAGCACTCCATGCGGAGAACGGTCCCCCTGATCATCACCTTCGTCGCGGGCGTCTTCATGATCGCGACGTTCTTCTTCAACCCGGACACGTGGCCGCAGAACGCCGCGACACGCGTCAAGGACTGGGGCCTGATCCTCGCGACCTTCGCGGTCGTCCTCGGCACCGGCAACATCATCCGCGTCTCGATCCACAAGGCCCGCAAGGGAGAGGAGCGCTTCTTCAAGATCGTCCTCCTCGTCTGCCTCTTCGTGACTCTCGGCCTCGGGCTCTTCCTCGGGAGCGACGAGGAGATCCGCTCCACCTGGCTCAACGGCGGTCTGTTTTCGGGCTCCTTCAACCCGTTCTACTGGATCTACCAGCACGTCCAGCTCCCGCTCGGAGCGACGATGTTCAGCCTCCTCGTCTTCTACATCACCTCCGCCGCCTACCGCGCGTTCAGGATCCGCTCCTTCGAGGCGGGCATCCTCCTCGCCACCGCGGTCATCGTGATGCTCGGTCAGGTCCCGATCTCCAGCGCGATCGGCCTCGACGAGGTCATGGCGTGGATCATGTCCGTCCCCAACGTGGCCGCGAAGAGGGCCATCTTCATGGGCGCGGCCATGGGGATCGCCGCCATGTCCCTGAAGATCATCCTCGGCATCGAACGGTCCTACCTGGGAGGCGACTAGCCATGGACTGGCTCACCCGACTCGACCGGCGATGGCTCTACCTCGCGATGGCGGTGGTGGTGGCCGTGCCCTTCCTCGAGAAGTGGACGTTCCCCATCATCCCCTCCGCCGCCGCCCGGAAGATCTACGACACCGTCGAGGCCCTTCCTCCGGACAGCGTGGTCCTCTTCTCCGCGGACTACGACCCGGGCTCGGAGGCCGAGCTCTACCCGATGACGGTGGCGATCTTCGAACACCTCGCGCGAAAGAACCTCCGCCTCGTCATCACCCAGCTCTGGCCCAACGCCGACCCCCTCGTGCAGGAAGCCCTGAAGACGACGCTCATCCCCGCCGGCAAGGTCTACGGGAAGGACTACGTGAACCTCGGCTACCGTCCGGGAGGCTCCATCCTCATCAGCAAGTGCTTCGACGACATCCCGCAGGCGTTCAAGACCGACAAGGACGGCACGCGCATCGCCGACATCGAGGCCATGCGCGGCGTCGGGAAGCTCGGGGACGTCGATCTCTTCATCGTCATCTCCGCCGGCACGCCGGGCATCCAGGAGTGGGTGGAGCAGGGCCAGGCCCGCACCGGCCGCCCGATGGCCTCGGGCATGACCGCCGTCTCCGCCCCCGACTTCTTCCAGTACGTGAACTCCAACAACCTGATCGGCATCCTCGGGGGGCTCCGCGGGGCGGCGGACTACGAGCAACTCGTGGGCCGCCCCGGCCGGGGCAGCCTCGGCATGGCGCCCCAGTCCTTCGGCCACCTCCTCATCGTCCTGTTCATCGTCCTCGGGAACATCGGCTTCCTGCTGGCCCGGCGCCGCTCGCGGAGGGCTTCCTAGATGCTCGCGCTCGTCCTCTACCAGCACGTCGGGCTCTGGGTCGGCGCGCTCCTCACGCTGGCCATCTTCTCCTTCCTCTACAAGGACAACCCGGTCTACAAGTTCGCCGAACACGTCTTCGTGGGCGTCGCCGCCGGCTGGACCGTGGCCTACACCTACTGGAGCGCCTTCGTCCCGAACCTCTGGACCCCGCTCGACGACCTCTTCCACGGGAAGACCGAGGACGAAGAGGTCGTGTGGAGCTGGCTCCTCGTCGTCCCCGCGACCCTCGGCCTCCTCTTCTTCGCGCGCTTCACGCAGAAGTGGGCGTGGCTCTCCCGCTGGTCGATCGCCTTCCTCGTGGGCACCTACGCCGGCGTGAACCTCACCGGCATGTTCCAGACGAACCTCATCCTCCAGGCGAAGGCGACCTTCGTGAACCTGAATCCGAACGGCTTCCCCGCGGGCGTCAACGGGATGGAGCAGGTCTTCCTCTACAACCTGCCGATCCTCTTCGGCGTCCTCGCCTGCCTCACCTACTTCTTCTTCAGCAAGCCCCACGCCGGCTTCATCGGGGTGACCGCGCGCATCGGCATCCTCTTCCTGATGGCCGCCTTCGGCGCATCCTTCGGTTACACGGTGATGGCGCGCATCTCCCTCTTCATCGGCCGGCTGCAGTTCCTCTTCTCCGAGTGGCTCGGGCAGTACTTCGAGAGTCTCCGGCAGTTGGCCTAGCACCCTGACCCGCCATCCCGACCGGCGGCCAGTTTGTGGCGCAGGGCCTCGGAGACCGCGCGCGGGACGAAGGCGGAGACGTCCCCGCCGGACTGCACCACCTCGCGGATGAGACTCGAGGACAGGAACGACCACTCCACCGAGGGCATGACGAAGACCGTCTCCACGTCCGGGGCCAGCGCCCGGTTCGTCAGCGCCATCTGGTACTCGCTCACGAAGTCGTCCACCGTGCGCACGCCCCGCAGGATCGTGTCGAAGCCCCGGCGTCTCACGAAGTCCACGGTGAGGCCGTCCGCCGCCTCCACCGTGACGTTCGGCCAGGCCGAAACCTCCGCCCGCATCAGCCCGACGCGCTCCTCGGCCGTGAACAGCGGGGCCTTGCGCGGGTTTCGCGCCACCAGCACGAGGAGCTTTCCGAAGAGCCGGCTCCCCCGCCGCACCAGGTCGAGGTGGCCGTTCGTCACCGGATCGAAGGTCCCCGGATAGACCGCGTCCGCCATGACCGCCCTCCTACCTGAGCCGCCGCATCCCGCGGTAGTCCATGAGATCGAGGTCGCCGGCCCGCCGCTCCCGCGCCGCCTCGTAGAAGAACCGCGGCTCGACGGCGAAGCCGAAGGAGAACTCGTTCCGGGTGGATCGCCAGCCGAGGCGGAGTTCGAAGACGAAGTCGGGGAACAGCCGGCGGAGGATCATCCCCGTGCCGAGCCCTCCCTCGTCCCGCAGGTCGGACTGCTGGTAGAGCCGCAGCTCCCAGCGATCCCCGGCCCGGAACTCCACCCAGGCCGTGACGATCGACGAGTCGTCCCGGATCGCCCGGTGGCCGGCGAAGAACGAGAGCGCCGGGAACGCCTCGTACCGGAACCCCTCGGAGAACGTCTCGAAGCCGTGGGTTTCCGCGTCGTACCACGCGTTCGCGAGGAAGGTCAGATCCTCCCGCAGGCGCAACCGGAGATCGCCGGTCACCGGCCCCAGGCCCCGTCGCTCGATGGTCCGGTACTTCTCCTCCTCCGTGAGCAGGAGCGACGAGATCCCGAGTCCCCACTCCTCCCGCGGGCCGAAGGGCGCCGGTCGCGCCTCCGTCTCGCCGGAGAAGAAGATCGCCCGCAGCTCGAGGTCGAGGAAGTCGACGATCTCCCCGTCCCTCTTCGTCTGGAGCCGGTTCCGGATCCGCAGGTCCGTTGCCCGAACCTCGTCCACGAGGTCGTAGGGGTCCTGGACCACGATGCCGCCCGAATCCTCGGTCACGCAGAAGCGGTCGGCGAAGCCCGCCGACAGTCCGATCAGGTGGCGCAGGCCGTCGAGGTCGAGGAGGTCCGAATGCGCCTCCGGGAACACCCGGAAGAAGTCCGTCCCGGCCCGCAGCGCCGCGAAGGCCTCGTTCCGCGAAAGCCCCTGGTCCCCGTGGTAGCCGGTCGCCCCGCCGCCGACCTCGGGGCTCACGCGCACCGGGCCGAGGGAGAACGGGGCCGAGACCATCGCCCGCCCACCGAAGCGGTCGGTGGAGGCCCCCCGCAGATCGAGGTCGTTGTCGAAGACCCGCCGCACGTTCGCCGCCTCGGCCTCTCCGGAGAGGAACACATCCGTGCCCGAACCGAGCACGTCCGTGAGCAGCGCGACGTCGAACAGGTCATACGCGGCCCGGGGCCGGTACTCCGTCACCGTGTCGAAGCGGTTCAACTGGAAGCGGCCGGTCACTGAAGCGGCCTGGGAAGGCGCCGCCCAGTTCAGGTATCCCACCGTCTCCTGGGCCTTCCCCTGCTGGTACTCGTTCGTCTCGTACTCCACGAGGTAGCCGCGGTCGGAGAGCCATGACACCTCGGCGATCCCCGACAGCCGGCCCCCGAGCAGGTCCTCGGCGAAGGTCTGGCCGTGCTGCCACCGGGCCCGCCCGCGGTGGTGGTAGGGGACGGGCGTCTCCTTCAGGTGGTCTTCCTCTGCCCCGTCGTACTGGTAGAACGTCTCCAGCCGTCCTCGCGCTTCGGGCGTCCGGTACTCGACCCCGGCGCCGATCCCGGGCCCGCGTTCCTGCCGGTAGACCGGGTTCAGGTACCACTCCGCCACGGGTCGCGCGTCGGGTTCGGGCGACAGCACGATCCCGCCACCCAGGACGACCTCCCCGTAGGAGCCGAACCGTGAGGACCGCCCGAACCGTGCGCTCTTCAGCGGTTCCACGCCGGTCACGCTGTTCGCGGCGAGGCCGGGAACCCAGAACACCGGGACGTCCCCCACCCGGAGCACGTTCCCGTCCCCCCGGAAGTCGTACCCCTCGTCCTCGCTCTCCCGGATCTTCACCTCGCGGACCACCAGCTCCCAGGTCGGCTCCGCGAACAGGGAGGACGTGAGGCGTGCCGGCCCGCCGTGCAGCTCGCCTTTCGCGTCCTGATAGAGCCGCTCGGCGCGGAGGATCAGCGGCGTGTCGAAGCCGCGGCGCGCTTCCCGCCACCGGTACAGGACCTCGGCCCGGAGGATGACGGCCCGGTTGCGTTCGAAGTCGTAGAAGAGCCGCTCGGCACGAACGGTCTCCCGGCCCCGCCGGAGCGTGACGCCTCCCTCCGCATAGAGCACGCGGATCACGGGCCCCAGGATCTCCGCGACGCGTGGCGACTCCTCGCGGTCCCGCTTCTCCCGGCCCTTGTCCTCCTCCTCCATCCCCTCCGCGAAGCCGCCCGCGCTCCGGCGGAATTCCCGCCATTTCACCGGGTCGACCCAGAGCACGACGCCACCGTCCGGGACCGCGAGATGGAAGTCGCCGCGTCGGACCTCCACCTCGCCGGAGAGGGCCACCACGCCGGGGTCGGCATCGAGGCTCTCCGTCGCGTACTCCGCGTAGAACTCGGCGTCCCGGGGGGCGGGCGCCTCGCCGGCCGGCTCGTCATCCGCCGCCGCGGTCGTGGCGAGCAGCGCGGTCATGATGAACGTCAGAGGAACCCGGGCCCTCATGTCGCCTCCCGTCCTGGTCCTTCCGCCCTGCCGAATATAGCACAGCGCGGGCACGCCCGCGGCCCAAGGTGACGGGCGCGCCCGCGCTGTCGATCAAGCGGGGGAGGCAGATCCTCCCCCGCGTCGACCGCTGGCGCGGTCTCCCCCTCCTCGCCGCCTGCGGCGGCGGGCGCCTTCGGCGCTCGCTCTCGCGGAATCTGCGAGCGGCTCGAGGATTCGGAGGGTCTGTAGTACAGCGACCGGCGGGCGCGGCGGACGGGCGAAGCCGTCGCGGACGGGCTGCCCCGGTCCGGCGTCCCCCGGCTACAATCCCCCCCGATGGAAGGCACCGTCGTCGGGAACTGCCGTATCCTGCGCCGCCTCGGGGCGGGCGGGATGGGCTCGGTGTGGCTCGCCGCAGGTCCGGGCGACGGGCCCGTGGCCGTCAAGCTCATGCACCCCCACGTCCTCGCCCAGCCGGGTTTCCTCGACCGGTTCCGGCGCGAGGCCGAGATCGGCGCCCGCGTCCACCATGAGAACGTCGTGCGCACGCTCTTCGCCGGCGAACAGGAAGTCGCCGGGCGCACGCTCCACTACATCGTGATGGAGTACGTGGAGGGCGACACGCTGCGCGCGCTCCTCGCCGACCTCGGGTTCCTCCCCGAGAACCTCCTCCGCGAAATCGCCCGGCAGGTCGCGGCCGGCCTGGCCGCGATCCACGCCGAGGGCGCCGTCCACCGCGACCTGAAACCGGAGAACGTCCTCATCACGCGCGAGGATCGCGTGCGGATCATGGATCTCGGGGTCGCGCACTTCTTCGACCGCAGCTCCGTGCTCACCGGCGCGGAGG
>JALOQY010000214.1 GCA_025459285.1 Planctomycetota bacterium
GAGCCGCGCGATGGTGATGTCGGCCCGGACCTCCGCCGCGTTCTCCTCCGGATGCTCGAAGAAGAAGGCCGTCCCGGCGTACTCGGTGGTCAGGGCCGCGCGCATCCCCGCCGCCTTCGCGCCGGCCACGTCGGCCTTCAGGTTGTCGCCGACGAAGAGGAGGTCCCCGGGCGCCAGGCGGAGGCGCCCGGAGACCTCGTCGAAGAGCTCGCGGCGCGGCTTCACGAGACCGAGATCGGCGGACACCACCACGGCGTCGAAGAATGGAGCGAGACCGAGTCGCACGAGCGAACCCCGGATCGCCTCGGCGTGGGAGTAGTTCGACAAGAGGCCGAGCCGGAGGCCGCGGCGGCGAAGCGTCGCGAGGACCTCGCGGGTTTCCGGCCCGGCCACGACCGTCCGGACGAATGCGTCCCGGTACGCGGCGAGGAAGGCCGCCGGACGGCCGTCGGACTCCGGCTCGACGCCGAGGGCCGCGAGCGTCCGGCGCCGGACGTCGCGGGGATCGGATTCCCGGGAGGTCTCCTCGCGCTCGCGGTTGAGGGCCCGGAGGGTCTCGTGGAGACTCGCGGCGACCCGCTCCCGCTCGACCCCCGCCGCCTCCCGCGAGATCCAGTCCGTGAGCGCGCTCTCGATGGCCTCCACCTCGCGCCGCCCGAACGGCACGAGCGTGTTCCCGTAGTCGAAGACGACTCCTCGCGGTTTCAAGACACCTCCCCGGGCGCGCGGACGGCGTTCACCGCGCCAGCCGCTTCAGGATCTCGTTGATGGAGTTGATCTGCGCCTCGCTGGCCTTCTTCCGGAGGGCGGCCCGCAGGACCGCGGTCGCCTCGTCCTTCCGCGAGAGCCGCTCCAGGGCCATGGCCTTGTTGATGTCGAGCTGCGGCTCCTCGGGCGCGACGGCCATGCCCTTCTCGAACCACGCGATCGCCCCTTCGTAGTCGCTGCGGACGTAGCACACGAGCCCCACCACGCTGAAGGACAGCCAGCGGTCCGGCGCCGCGGCGATGGCCTTCCGGGCGGCGTCCAGGGCGGCGTCGTACTCCTCCAGGTAGTACTGGGCCAGCGCCAGTCCCTCGAAGGCCGGTCCCTTTTCGGAGACAAGGCGCGCCGCGGCCGCGAAGTCGTCGCGGGCCGCACCGAATTCGGCGGGGTCGCGGGCCAGTTCGCCGAGCACCAGGTGCGTCCGGCCGCGGTTGTAGTAGGCGTCGCCGTTGAGCCGGGCGGCCTCGATGGCGCTGGTGAACATCGTGAGCGCCGTCGCGTACTGCCGCCCCTCGAAGTCGATCTGGCCCTTCTGGTTCAGCTCGAGGCTCCGGGTATTCGGGGAATGGTCCTTCTCCACGCTCTTCTGGAGCCGCCGGACGTCCGACACCCGCTTGCCGGACGGGGCGCGTTCGAGGTAGTCGAGAAGCGCGAACCAGCCTTCCAGCACGAGTCCCGAGTCGAGCCGGGCGCGCGCGAGGTGGTAGAGCGCCTCCTCGTTCGCCGGGTTCAGGCGGAGGAGCCCCTCCGCGAGCTCGATCGTCTTCGCGTGGTCCTTCCGTCGGAAGGCACCCTTGATCTGCTCCTCGAGGTCCTTCATCCGACCCGCGAGCGCGCTCTCCCGGAGCGAGGAGAGGAGCTTCTCGGCGGCCGGCAGGCCCGGGTCGTCCTTCGCCGCCGCGGCCCGGAACTTCTCGAGCTGTTCCACGGCCTCCTCGGGCCGACCGGCCCCGGCGAGCGCCTGGCCGAGCTTCAGGGCGAGGATCGGCGCGCCGTAGCCGAGTTCCCCGGCGCGGAAGAGCTCCGGCACCGCCTCCCCGGGCTGCCCGAGGTCGAGGAGCACGCTGCCGAGCGCAAACCGGAGGTTCGCGTTCGCGGGGGTCGCCGTCACCGCCGCCACGAGCAGGTTGCGCGCCTCCTGGGGTCGCTTCTGGGTCAGGAGGATCTCGGCCTTCCGGACCTCCGCGTCGGCCCGCTCGCGAGCGTAGGCCACGAGCGTCTTCATCCGCGCCGTGAGCCGCGCCGGGTCGAGCCCGGCGATCCTCGCGGCCTCGATCTCCGCCTCGGCATCGGGGAAGAGCCCGTGGGCCATGAAGTAGAAAGCCGCCGCCCGGTGGTCGTCGGGGAGTCCGAGATCCATCACGAGGAACGCGATCCGCAGTCGGTCGCGCGGCGAGAGGTTCGTGAAGAGGACCAGATCCTCCCGCGGACCGCGGGTGACCTTGATCCCCTCCGCCGTCATCCCGGAGACCCGCCCCGATACCTCGGTCCCCCAGGGGAAGAGCAGCCCGAACTTCTCGGCTTTCCCCTCCAGCCTTCGCGCCCCGGATTCGAGGGCGCTCTTGAAACGCTGGGCGTCCCGGAGATCGCGGAACGCCTGGTCCAGGTCGTTCCGGAGCGGGGCGAGCGCCTCGTCCTCGGAGGCCCGGACCAGATCCTCCTCGGCCTCGTTCCACTCTCCGCGCGAGGCCCGGGCGAACGCCGCCCCCAGCACCATCCGGAAGACGTTCTCGGCCGCCCGCCGCGCCGTCTCCTCCTCCTCGCGCGCGGCAGCGATCTCCGCACGCTTCTCCTTCACCCGGCCCTCCACGGAGACCAGTCCGAAGGCGTCGAGGCCGTCGAGCGCCGCCTCCGCCCCGGCGTAGTCCCCCCGGCGCATCTTCACGTCGGCATCCGCGAGGATCGCCGTCGCGGCTTCCTCGCCTTCCTTCCGGATGCGCTCGGCCTCGCGCCGGGCACGCTCGGGATACTCCGTGTCGGCATACCCCGAGGGGTAGGCCTCGAAGAGCGCGGCGGCCTTCGCGTACTGTCCCTGGAGGAGGAGCGGGCCGGCCTGTTCGACCAGGGCATCGAAGAGCCTGCGACCCTCCCCCCGGTGAGCCTCGAGCACGGCGTCCCTCTCCGCCGTGAGCTGCCGGATGCGGTCCTTCGCGTCCAGCGCGTAACGCGACGACGGATGGTTGTCCACCACGAGCTGGTACCGGTCGCGCTTCGCCGCGAAGGGCGCTTCGGGATTCGTCGACTCGTACTCCCGGGCGGCCTTGAACAGGGCCTCCCCGGGGTCGTCCCGGCTCGGACCCGACACCGCGCCGCCCGTTCCGCCGGACGCGACGGGGGGCGGAGTCGCCGAGCGGCCGAACGGCTTCAGGACGAAGATCGCCACGGCGGCCGCCCCGAGCAGCGCCGCCCCCCCGATCGCCAGGGGGAGGAGGCGGGACTTCCTCGCCTCCCGGCGACCCCGCCGGCCGGCGCCCTCCTCCACCTCGATCCGGACCGGCCCGGCCACCTTCTTCCGGCCGATCTGGATGGCGTGACGGGGGGGGCGGCCATCGAGGACGGCACGCAGGTCCTCGCGGAGGTCGTCGAGGGCGCCATACCGATCGTCCGGCTTCTTGGCGAGCATCTTCAGGATGACGCCGGCCGCGGACGGCGAGAGGTTCAGGTTCAGCTCGCGGGGGTCCTTGGGAACCTCGCGCAGGTGCTTCCGCACGATCTCGTCCACCGTCGCGCCCGAGAAGGGACGCTGGCCCGTCACCATCTCGTAGAGCGCCACGCCGAGGCTGTAGATGTCGGACCGGAAGTCCGCCTCCTCCTTGCCGAGGATCTGCTCGGGTGACATGTAGAGAGGCGTGCCGATCGTCGCGCCGGACTTCACGGCCTCGGCCGTCTCGAGCATCGATGGCTTCGCGAGACCCATGTCGCAGAGCTTCGGCGCTCCATCCACGCCTACCAGGATGTTCTCGGGCTTGCGATCGAAAGCGCGATCGTGAAGGCGCGCTTCTCATCGAGCATGCCCTCCCGCCGGATGACCTGGTTCAGGTTCTCGCCCTCGACGAACTCCATGACGAAGTAGTGGTAGCCGTCGGCCTCCCCGTAGTCGAGGCCGCGCACGATGTTCTGATGATTCAGCGTCACCGCGACCCGGGCCTCCCGGCGGAACCGGTCGAGGTAATCGGCGGAACTGACGCGAGCGCGGGACAGGAGCTTGATGGCCACCACCCGCTCGAGGGGCTCCTGCACCGCCTTGTAGACGACTCCCGCGCCGCCCTCGCCGAGACGCTCGATCACCCGGTACTTGCCGACCCGGAGTCCGGCGACGTCCCGGCGCAGGCGATCCGCGCGCTCTTCGTCGAGATAGCCCTTCCGGACGAGCAGTTCCTCCACCCTCTGGGAGACCCCCACCTCCAGCATGGTCTGCTGGATCCTGAGGATCTCCTCGACCTGCTCCGGAGTGACCCAGCCGCGCTCGACCGCCGCGTCCAGGAACTTCTTCGTGGTGTCTTCCATGTCTATCCGGGGTCCGCCTCTCCGACGCAGTGTAACTGATCGGAGTGCGGAGCGGGATCGGTCAATCCGGGGAATTGGCCCCGGACCGGCGGAATGGCACCGCAGCGACGGGCGCCGCCTACATGCCGGGGACGGCGATCTTCCGGAGGTCGGCCTGGAACGCGCGGAAATCGGCGGGCCGGTCCGCGGGGTTCTTGCTCATCGCCCTCTCCACCACGCGGGCCAGGGCGGGGGAGACCTTCAGGTTCACGCGTGAGAGCGCGGGCGGACTCTTCTGCAGGACCTTCGGCATCAACTCCTCGATCGTCGCGCCCTCGAAGGGCGGGATGCCCGCGAGCATGTGGTAGAAGATCGCCCCCGCGCCGTAGACCGCGGAACGGGCCGCCGCCGCCCGGTCGGCGATCCGGGGCCGGCCCGACTGCGGGCGGGCCCCTCCCCCGGACACCACCTCCGGCGCGAGGTAGCTGACCGCGGTCGTATCCGGGGTCAAGGCCACCGGCGGGCGGAAGAGATCGAGCTTCGCCTGGTTCTCCTCGTTCACGTAGATGTCCGCGGTGTCCAGCCTGTCGATGACGTGGTCCTGGCTCTCCGCGTAGGCCAGGCCCTCCGCCAGCTGGTTCGCGATCTGGATGGCCCCGGGCACCTTGATGAACGCCTGCTTCTTCAGGATCTCCCGGAGCGACCGCCCGTCGAAGTACTCCATCACGACGAAGCAGAGGGACTGCTCGTCCACGAGATCGTGGATCTGGAGGATCCGAGGGTGAAGGAGCTTCGAAACGCCCCGCACCTCTTCGAGGAGCTTCGCGCGGAAATCCTCCCCGCCGAGGGCTCCCGGCGTGAACCCGTGGAGGAGGACATGGCGCTTGAGGCTCGGCTGGTGGGCCCGCAGGCGGTGGACGGGCCGAATCCCGCCGATCCGCTCGACGATTCGGACACCGCTGACCTCCTTGCCGGCAAGCGCCGCGAACTCCCGGCACTCCGGGTGGATCGTCCCGCCGCCGGGCACCAGTTCGCGGCAGAAGGAGCAGACCCCGACATCCTCCGGAGGTCCCCCCGCGCCGGGCTTCACCTCCGGGGCCGCGGCCTTCGCCGGGGCGGCGGGTTTCGCGAGGACGGGTCGGGCCGCGACGGGGCCGAGCCGACCCGCCGCGTGCTTCGGAGCGGCCCGGGGGGCTGCCGTCTGGAGCGTGAAGCGCAGGAAGATACGCTTTCCGAGACTGAAGACATCGCCGTGGCAGAGGGCCCGCGACGTCACCCGCTCCTCGCCCATCCATGTCCCGTTCCGGGAATCCAGGTCCGTGAGAAGCCAGACTTTGCCGTTGTGCTGCACGCGGCAGTGCTCCCGGGAGACGGGCCCGGCCATGATCTGGAGCCCGGCTTCCTGTCCGCGACCGATCGTCAGAGGCCTCGACTCGTCGAGTTCGATATCGTCCGGCTGAGAGCCCTTCACGACCTCGATCTTCGCGCTCATCCTTGGCTCCGGAGTACCTGTGAAAGATGCACTATACTTCGGCCCGTCCCGTCCCGCAACGGGTCAGTCCGCGGCTCCTTCATCCGGGGAGGCGAGGCCTCCGCCGGGGCGACCGGAGGTCTCACCGGTCACCCGGTCGAGGATCGGCGCGCTCGCCATGTCTAGGGAGCACCGGCGCCGGCTGCTAGAATTCCGGGTTTCCGTCCCCGACAGGGAACCGCCATGAAAGCAGACTGCCGCGAAGAAGGAAACGGCGGGCGAGAAGACCGCCTGCACGATCGCCTGATGAAGACCCGGACCGTGCTCATCTCCGAGCCGGTCTCCGCGGAGTTGACCCAGAAGGTGCTCCCGCGCCTGCTCGTTCTCGAGGCGGAGGACCCCACCGCGCCGGTGAAGGTCCTCATCAACTCCCCGGGTGGAGCGGTGGACGACGGTTTCGCGATCTACGACATGATGCGGTTCATCCGCTGCCCGGTGACGACGATCTGCGTGGGCCTCGCCGCCAGCGCCGCCACCATCATCCTCCTGGGCGGCGCGAAGGGCCGGCGGTTGGCCCTTCCGAACACCCGGATCCTCCTGCACCAGCCCTCGCAGGCGATGCAGGGCGTCGCTTCCGACATCGCGATCTCGGCCCGCGAAATCCTCCGGATCCGCGAGCGGATCAACAAGCTGCTCTGCGCGGAGACCGGCCAGAGCGAGGAGCGGGTCCTCGAGGACCTCAACCGGGACTACTGGCTCTCCGCCGAGGAGGCGGTGAGCTACGGCCTCATCTCCCGCGTGGTCGCCTCCACGTCCGAGGTCTGATCGGCACGGTTGCGCCCATCTCACGCATTCCGGGCGGGCGCATCGGCGACCTCTGCCCTGCGGAGTTCCTGTTGCGCCGTCCCCAGGCCGACGGGTTGCCGGCCCGCACGAACATCCCGTGCTCAAGCCGGGCCGCATCCGCGGTCGATGAGGGAGGCGAATGCCCGTCTCCACGCTCACCGTCCACGGTGATGCCGGACCGATCACCGGGAGTATCCGCCATGAGGGCGACATCCTCATCCACGGCTCCGTGCTGCCCGGCTGCCGCGTGGAGGCGTCGGGAAGCCTGCACGTGGACCGCGACATCCGGTCAGCCGAGGCACTGAGCGGCGGCGACCTCACCATCCGCGGGCTCGTGGTCGGCCCCGAGACAGTGGTGGACGCGGTGGGATCGATCTCCCTGCGCCAGGCTGCGGACGCTCGCATCGTGGCCGGCCTCGACATCGAGATCCTCACCCTCGCGGAGCGGTGCGAGATCGTCGCTGGGAGGAGGATCCACGCGGCCGGATCCCCGGGCCACATCGTCGGAGGACTCTGCCGGCCGGGACGCTTGCTCACCGTGCGCCGGCTCCTCGCCTCGGGGGGCCGACCGGCCGTCGTCCGGGTCGGGTTCCCGCCATTCGCCGAGACCCGCGAGGAACTGGAGCGGCGCCTCGCCTTCACCCGCGGCCGGTTCGCCGCGCTGCTTCACGCGCGCGCCGCATCGGCCCGAGAGGCCCGCCGCCAGGCCGCCGAGAGCGCGGCCTTCCGCAGCCTCCTCGGGACCCTCGCGCGACGCCTCTCGCAGGCCATTCGCGCCGCCGGGGACGGCGGGCGTCCGGGGGTGCGCATCCTGTCCCCGGGACCGGTCGAGGCCCGGATCTGGCTCGATGGTGAGGAATGGCGCAACGAGGCGATCCGGATGGAGGAGGAGAACCGTGTGGACCGATGATCTCGGCGTGATCGCGGACCTGCTTCCGATCGGGCTGATCTTCCTGGACACCGAGGGCCGGATCGCGGGAGCTAACGGCCTCGGACTCTCGTTCCTCGGCCTCGACGAGCGCATGATCGGCAGAGCCGATTTCGTCGAGGCTCTGGACGCCGGGCCCCTCCGGCAGGCGCTCTCGGCGCCGGCCACGGGGCCGGTCATGGCGGAGTCCCGCGTCGGCAACCGAGTGCTCCATGCCGATCTCCGGCCTCTCCCGGAGGGAGGCCGGATCGTCTCTCTCCGGGACGTAACGGCCCTCGCGGGCGCGTCGCAGATCCGCCGGAACATCGTGGGCGAGATCCTGCATCGGCTGCGGACCCGGCTTACCACGGTGCTCTCCGCCCTTTCCCTCGGAAGCTCCGGCCGGATCAGCGAAAAGGAGAAGCTCACCGAACTGCTCGACATGGGCCGGCGCGAGGCCGAGCGGCTCTCGGCATTCCTCGGTCGCCTGCGCGATCTCTTCCTGGTGGAGACCGGGGCCATCCTCGACGAGGTGGCGATCCAGCCGCTGCGGCTCTCGGAAGTCCTCGGCCGTGTGGTGCGGGGATTCCGGCCGCGATTCCTGGCCCGAGGGCAACTCGTCGCCGAGGACTACGCCACCCCCGAGTACCCCGTTCTCGCGGACCCGGAGCTCCTCGCCCGGTCGTTCGTGCACGTGCTCCGCAACGCCCACGTCCACACCCCGGATGGAACGTGGGTCAAAGTGCGGACCTCGACCACACCGGAGGAGGGGATCATCGAGGTTTCGGACAACGGCCCCGGAGTGCCTCCGGAGGAACTCCCGAACGTCTTCCAGTGCTTCCGCGGGGCGGGCCACGCAACGGGAGAGGGGCTCGGGCTCTATCTCTCGCGACAGCTCCTGCTTGCCCAGAACGGCACGATCCGCCTCGACTCCCGGCCTGGCGGAGGCACGACCGTCACGCTCCACATCGGAGGCACGGGAGCCTCCCGGTGAGCGGCGACGCCGCGATCGTGGTGGTCGCCGCCGGCGAACTCACTTCCCCGCAACTGACGGAGACGCTGGCCGGCGCCGGCGGCGCGCGGACCGTCGCGCCGGAGGACTTCAGGGATCTCGAGCCGCGGCTCGTGGTGTTCCTGCCGAATGCATACCGGGTGGCTCCGGAACTGGCGTCGGAGATCGGGAAGCGCACGTGTGCCTCCCTGCTGCTCGCGTCGACCGGTCCGGCGCCGGAGCCGTTCGACGACGCCTGTGGACCGGGGGACGCCGCCGAGGCGGTCCGGGCGAAGGTGAAGCTTCTCCTCGAGTTCGGCGCGCTTCGACGGGATGCCGCGGCGCTCGGTCTCGCGACCGAGGCTCTGGCCGCCGAACTCGCGGAGTACGGCTGCAGGCCGGGTCTCGTGGGAAACCGATGGCTCGTCGCTCCCGGGCGAATCTCGCTCGACGACCTGGCGGATCCCGAGGTGGTCGTCCACCGCCACGAGACGGTTTGCCGGCTCATGGGCACCGCCTTCGGGCTGTTCCGCGCGACCCCCGAGCCGAGAGACCTCGAAGGAACCCCTGCGCCCCTCGCGACGCTCGCGCCGTACTGCGCCCTGCTGGCCTCCCGCCAGACGGGGGTCTGCCTGCGGTTCGAACATGAGGCGGCGCGCGATGCCATGAGCCGCGGGATGGCCGTGGAATGCCTCTGTCCCGGAGGGATCCGGCTGCTCTCCGTTCCCGTTCCGCTCGAGTTCGGGGGGCTCTCCTGGCCCCTCTTCGCGGCGAACCTGGCCGTGAGTCGCCCTCCCACCGGGGAGGAGATCCCGGAGATCGCCAGCCGGTTCCACCTCGACCCCCAGACTCTCGCGCAGATCGCGGAAGAGACCCGGTTCTGGGTACTCGACGACGACAAGGTGGAGATCATCCGCCAGGCCCTCACCACCCTGGCCGGCTCCCTGTCGCGGGAGGTCAGCGGACGCTACGCCACGGCCTTCCAGGTCTTCCGGCGGGCGCTGTCCGAACGCCGGCTCACGGCGAAGAACGAGGAGATCCACGAGGTCACCCACTCCATCACCCACGATCTGAGGAAGCCGCTCACGAGCCTCTCCGCCATGCTCGGGCTTCTCGCGAACGAGCGCATCGGGAGCCTCGGAGACCTGCAGCGGGAGGCGGTGGAAACGGCGCGGGAGGCAACCCGCTACATGGACGAACTCGTGGACGACCTGCTCCAGTCGGCCCGGCTCGACACCGGTCGGCTCGAACTGGCGATCGGACCGGTCCCCCTGCCCGCTCTCGTCGAGAAGGTGTACCGGCGGTTCCGCCACGAGATCGAGGAGCGCCGGATCGACTTCACCATCGACCCGCTGCCGGCAACCGCGGACGCCGACTCCCGGGCCCTCGAGAAGGTGCTGATGAACCTCGTCGGGAACTCGGTGGCCTACATCGGGGACGGGGAACGCCGGATCATGCTGAGGGGCGAGACGGGGGACGGGGAGGTCCGACTGACGGTGGAGGACACCGGCATCGGCTTCCCGCCCGGTTTCCTGGAGACGCCGCTGCGCAAGTTCCGCAGGGGGAGCAACGTGGGCTCGATCCGGGGAACGGGGCTCGGGCTTTCGATCGTGCAGGGCCTCGTCCGCGCGCACGGCGGCCGCCTCGAAATCCGGAGCGGGCCCAAACGAGGCTCGACGATCACGGTCACCTTCCCGGAGGCGCGAAAGCACTAAGCCCCGGGTCGGGACGCTTCCGATAGAGGAGCCATGGAAGTCTCTCCGGCCACCCGGTCCGCGGAGACCGGCGTCGTCCGTATCCTGCTGTTCGATGGCGACGCGGGGATCCGAAATCTCCTGAGCGCGGCGCTCGCCTCGGAGAACGCGGAGTTCTACCACGTCGCGTCTCCCGAGGACGCCGTTCTGCGTCTGGAGTCCGGTGCCGGTTTCGATCTCGTGGTCCTCGACGTGGAACTTGCGGGCGAGGAGTTCATCCGGGATGTGGCCCGGGACCATCCGGCCACGAGGATCGTCGTGACGACGGGCCACCCCGCTCTGGGAAGCGCCCTTTCGGCACTGCGGGCGGGAGCGCGGGACTACGTCGAGAAGCCCGTCACCGACCCGCGGGCCGTCTTCAAGCGGATCCGGGACCTCGCCCTCAACCGCACCCGCCGGGAGGAGAGCGAGACGCTCGACGAACTGCGACGCCAGAACCGGGACCTCCGAAACCGTTCGATCCTTCTCGAACGGAAGGTCTCGGCGACCCAGCGGAACCTCCGGGAGCAGTTGCTGGCGCAGCAGAGGTCCCGTGAGGTGTTCTACACGGACCTCTCGCGCGTCATGGCGATCTTCGACAACCTCGTGGACGGGATCGTGTTCACCGACACGGAGGGCAAGGTCATCCTGATGAACCCCGCCGCGGGCCGGATGCTCGAACTGCCCTCATTCACGGCCCTCGGCCAGCCGCTGGACACGGTCGTCGGGAATCAGGCGCTCCTCGGAGTCCTGCTCGAACAGCGGAACTGGGTCGGCGAGGAGGGCCTGGAGACGGAAGTTCCCGCGGCGCGGCGGAGCACGGGGGATGCCAGCTACACGGTCTACACGAGCGAGGTGCGCGACTACCAGGGCAAGGTCTCGGGAGTGCTGTCGCTGCTTCGCGATGTTACGGCGCAGAAGAAGACGGAGAAACTGAAGAACCAGTTCCTCTCCATCGTGGCCCATGAACTTCGTACGCCGCTGACGGCCATCAAGTCGTTCGCCACGATCCTCGACCGCGGCGTCGGGGGACAGCTCCCGGAGCCCCACCGGGCCCCGGTCCGCCACATCATCACGCAGACGGACCGGCTGGCGCACGAGATCGACAAGATCATCAGCCTCGGCCGGCTGGAGGCGGAGGACTTCGCGCCGGATCTTCAGCTCGTAGACGTGAAGGAGATCCTCCGCGCGATCCTCAAGCCCTTCGATGCCGAGGCCGAGAGACGCGGCATCCGTCTGACCCTCGAGGACCTGACGGAAGGGCATTCCGTCTACGCTGACGTTCGCGACATCCGCCGGGCCATCCGGGCTCTCCTCGAGAACGCGCTGAAGTTCACTGACCAGGGCGGTGCCGTGGCCCTGCGCGCGGTTCCCGACGGCACGGGGGTGCTCTTCGAGGTATCCGACACCGGCATCGGTATCGCCCCGGAGAGCCAGGAGATCATCTTCGAGAAGTTCATCCAGCTGGAGAACCCGCTCACCCGGAAGTACGGGGGGTCGGGCCTGGGGCTCAGTTTCGCCGCGGAGATCGTCGAGGCGCACCGCTCGAAGATCGAGGTCGAGAGCGAACTGGGCCGGGGCGCGACCTTCCGGTTCCGCCTGCCGCCGACGCATGCGGCGGA
>JALOQY010000215.1 GCA_025459285.1 Planctomycetota bacterium
CGCCTTGACCTCCCGCCGCAGGCCGCCGCACACGAAGGTCCCGATCCGGAGATCGACGAGTCGCTCGGCGATGTCCTCCTCCTCGGCGATGTCGAGCGGCTCCACGTTGCGCGACTCGACCGCCCCGTCCGCGATCGTCGCGACGAGGAGACCGTCGGCGATCCGCATCCGCGGCGCGACACGAGTTCCGAAGAGGGGCACGGCAGCCAGCATGACCGCGACAAGCGCAAGATCCGTACCGCACGCGGATTCGCCGCGGACCGCTCACGGTCCATGGATCCCGCGTCGCGCCTGTCGCATGTCGCGTCGCATGAGACACGACGGTCGCGACATCCGCGACGTCGCGGCCCGCCGGAACCGCGCCGTCCCGCCCGCCGGCACGATCCGCGCGTTCGGTACGCCTCTTGCCTCTGGCGTCCCGGAGACCGCCCATCCCCGCGGTCCATGGAGGTCAGTTTGTCCCAGACGACACTTGCTCCCCCGGAGACCGGGACGCCCGAGCCGCCCGCTCCCGCGAAGCGGAAGTATCCCTGGTACGTGATCAAGCCGCGTGAGGGCGAACGCGTGAAGGCGTTCCTCGAGGCCTTCGCGGCGATCCTCAGGTACTCGAACTACAAGCCGGCGCTCGACCAGTACTCGCGCAGCAGCATGAAGTGCTCCTCCTGCACGACGAACTGCCCGGTCTACGCGACGACCCACGATCCCCGCGACATCCCCTGCTACCGCTCCGGTCTGCTCCTCAAGACCTACCGCCGCCACTTCACCGTGGGCGGCTGGTTCGCGGCGAAGGTCAGCGGGGATCCCGGACTCACGGAGGCCGAGATCGACGAGATGGCCGACGTCTTCTACCGCTGCACGGCCTGCAAGCGGTGCACCCTGGAGTGCCCCCTCGGCATCGACCACGGCCTCCTCACCCATCTCGGGCGCTGGATCCTCTCCGAACTGCGGATCGTCCCCAAGGGCCTCGAGATCTCGGTCATCGAGCAACTCCACGGGGAGACCGGCAACACCTCGGCGATCCCGGCACACGCGCTGAAGGACACCCTCGAGTTCCTCGAGGAGGAACTGCTCGAGATGTTCGGGATCCCGATGCACTACCCCGTGGACGAACCGGACCGCGAGTTCGTCTTCTTCCCGGCGGTGAGCGACTACCTGCTCGAGCCGGAGACCCTCATGGGCAACCTCGCCGTGATCCACGCGGCGGGCGACGCCGGCAACTGGACGATCGGCACCGGCTACTTCGACGGCATCAACTACGGCCTTTTCTACAGCGACCACGTGCTCGAGCGCACGATCGCGAAGCTCGTCGGGGAAGTCGCGAGGCTCCGGGGAAGGAAGGCCCTCATCGGCGAGTGCGGCCACGCCTCCCGGTCGGCCAAGGAGTTCGTCCCGGTGTTCGGCGGGGACCTGACCGTCCCGGTCGTGAACATCATGGAGTACACGCTCCGGCAGATCGAGGCGGGGAAGATCGTCCTCGATCCGAACATCATCACCGAGAAGGTCACCTACCACGACCCCTGCAACATCGCACGGTCCGGCTGGATCATCGACCAGCCGAGGAAGATCATCCGGGCGTTCTGCCCCAACTTCGTGGAGATGGAGCCGCACGGCCGGAACAACCTGTGCTGCGGCGGCGGCGGGGGCACGGTCTCCGTGGACGAGATCCACGAGTTCCGCATGTCGGTGGCCGGTCGCATGAAGGCCGACCAGATGCGCGCCACGGGAGCGAAGTACGTCATCGCGCCCTGCGCCAACTGCAAGAAGCAGCTGAAGGAGCTGATCGAGTACCACAAGCTCGACACGAAGCTCGTGGGGCTCCACGACCTGATCCTCAAGGCGATCGTCATTCCGGGGGCGAAGTCCCCGGCCGAGCGCGCCGCCGCGGAAAGGGGTGAGTAGATGTCCGAATTGCTGGCGTTCGCGCGCGGGCCGTTCTTCGTCCTGACCTTCACGTTCATGATCCTCGGGCTCCTGCGCCACATCGGCCTCCGGACCTATCGCCTGTACCAGGTGCTTCACCGGACCCCGAAGCGGGACGTGCCCTGGGGCAAGATCGTCCGCAACACGGCCGGATGGCTCCTCCCGATCCGGCACATCTTCACCTCCGCGCCGACGATGAAGATCGCGTCGATCGCGTTCCACGTCGGCATCGTGATCGTGCCGGTCTTCCTCGCCGATCACGTCTTCCTGTGGAGCCGGGGCCTCGGGATCAGCCTGCCGGGCCTCTCGGATCGGGCCGCCGATGTCCTGACGCTCATGGCGATCGCCGCGGGCTTCTACCTCTTCGGCTTCCGCATCCTGAATCGCACCGCGAGGAACCTGAGCGGCCGGATCGACTACTTCGTCACGGCGGCGGTCCTCGTGCCGCTCGTCTCCGGGTATCTCGCGAGCCACCCGGAGTCCGCGCCCCTCACCTACGAAGCCCTGATGCTCATTCACGTCCTGTCGGCGAACCTCCTGTTCGTGCTCATGCCCACGACGAAGCTCGCCCACGTGGTCCTGTTCCCGTTCGACCGTCTCTCGCCGGAGATCTTCTGGCGGCTCGTGCCCGGCGCCGGCGACCGGGTGGCTGAAGCCCTCCGAGGCAACCGCCAGGGAGCTGAAGCATGAAAGCGATCCTTCACGACGT
Source organism: Planctomycetota bacterium (assembly GCA_025459285.1). GTDB lineage: Bacteria > Planctomycetota > JAJSAM01 > JAJSAM01 > JAJSAM01 > Prado167. Next base: position 2,630 of record JALOQY010000215.1, read on the forward strand.
GACGCGCTGCACCGGCTGCATGCGGTGCGTGGAAGCCTGCGTCGCCGACAACAAGCTCATGGTCGACCCCCGGGAGGCCCGATTCACCCGCGGCCCCCTGAGCGGAGAGCGCTACACCACCATCGAGGAGATCAACGGGCGCTTCGTGCGCCGCCAGTGCGTGCACTGCCTCGAGCCGTCCTGCGTCTCGGCCTGTCTCGTGGGGGCCCTCACGAAGACCCCCGAGGGGCCGGTGGTCTACGACGCGTCGAAGTGCATCGGCTGCCGCTATTGCATGCTCTCCTGCCCCTACACGGCCATCCGCTACCAGTGGAAGTCGGCGCTTCCGTTCATCCGGAAGTGCGACCTCTGCTACGACCGGCCGGAGGGGCCGGTCTGCGTCGGCGCCTGCCCCCACCAGGCGACGCTGTTCGGCGAGCGCGAGGAACTCCTCGCTGTCGCCCGCGAACGGATCCGGAAGGAGCCGGACCGGTACATCGACCATGTCTTCGGCGAGCGCGAGGCGGGCGGCGCCTCGGTCCTCTACCTCTCCGACATCCCGCTGCCCTTCATGCCCGAGACGCCGCGGGAGGCCTCCATCCCCGAGCTGACCCTGCCCCTCGCGAAGGCCACGCCATTCATGGGTCTGGGCGTGGCCTCCATCCTCGTGGGAACGTCATTCGTGATCGCCCGCCGCAATCGGCTCGCCGAGGAGCGGGCGAGGAACGCCGGAAACGAGGGAGGTAACGGCAGTGAAAGCTAGCAGAGTCCGGGACCTGCTGTTCGTCCTCGTCCTGTTCGGCGTCGTGGCCGCCGCCATCCGCCTCGCCGAGGGCCTCGGCGCCACGACCGGGCTCACCGACGAGATCCCCTGGGGCCTGTGGAAGGTCGTGAACATGGTCGCCGGAGTGGCCATCGCCACGGGCGGCTTCGTCATGGCCTTCGCCGTCCACGTGCTCCACATCGAGTCCCTGAAGCCACTCCTGCGCCCGGCGCTGCTCACGGCCTTCCTCGGTTACGGATCGTCCTGCGCGGCGCTGCTGTTCGATATCGGCCTGCCCCACCGCTTCTGGCATCCGATCTTCTACTGGAACGAGCACTCCTTCCTGTTCGAGGTCTTCTGGTGCGTGCTGCTGTACTTCACGGTGACCGCACTGGAGGTTTCCCCCATCGCCCTGGAGGGATCGAAGTTCAAGAGGGTGCTTGGCTTCCTCCGGAAGATCGGCGGGCCGGTGATGATCGTGGGGATCACGCTCTCCACGCTGCACCACACGTCGCTCGGCTCACTCTTTCTCGTGAGCCCCACGCGCCTGCACCCCCTCTGGTACACACCGTGGCTCCCGGCCCTCTTCATCCTGTCGGCGGTGGGCGCCGGCATGCTGATGGTCGTCCTCCTCACCCTCGCCGCGGCCCGGGTTCGCCGCCAACCGGCACCGATCGCGGCCCTGTCGAAGGCCGCGGGAGCCGCGGCGATCGTCCTCGGCCTCCACCTCGCGCTGCGGATCGCGGACTTCGCGAACCGGGGCGCCGCCGGGATGATCTTCTCGGGCCAGTGGGAGGCGAACGTCCTGATCCTCGAACTCCTCGCCCTCGGGGTCGCGCCCCTCGCGATCCTCGCCGTGCCGCGCCTGCGCCGGTCGACGAAGGCCCTCGCGGCGGCGGGCATCTGCGCGGTGGCCGGCGTCATCCTCTACCGCGTGGACGTGGGCATCCTCGGCTACCTCCGCTCCGGGGCGGCGACGTATCGGCCCAGCCTGGCCGAGATCGCCCTGACGCTCGGCATCCCCGCGGCGGCGGCCCTCGCCTTCCTCTGGTTCGTCACCCGGTTCAAGGTCTTCACCTTCGACCGGCGCGCCGCGGCGCCCCGGTCGGTGACGTCCTTCGAGCCGATGACCCGCGTCTGGTCCGACGTCTTCCTCGACAACACCGACCGGCTGAGCCTGATCGCCGTCGTCGTGATCCCGCTGGCCCTCGTCCTGTTCGTGCCCGGCCTCGGCGCCGCCGAGACGCCGGCCGCGGTGCAGGCCCCACGCGGGATGGACGAGGCCCGGGCCGTCCTCCTGATCGATGGAGACCGCGACGGCCGGGGCGTGCTCTTCCCCCATGCCGACCACAAGGAGCGGCTGGGCGGAGAGCAGTCCTGCGCGCCGTGCCACCACCTGGACCGACCCGGAGACCGCTACTCCTCCTGCCATCACTGCCATGCCGCCATGGACGGCTCCCGGCCGATCTTCGACCACCGGGCGCACGTCGCCTCGGTGGCGAAGCGGGAGGGGTTCACGGGTTCGCTCGCCGGCAACCGGACCTGCTCCGTCTGCCACCTCGGGGACAGCCCGAAGAACGGGGAGGACGCGAAGGACTGCGTCTCCTGCCATCGCGAGGACATGCGGATGGAGAAGGAGCCGCCGAGTCGTCTCGCCACCGGTTACGTCCATGCTCTTCACGCCTCCTGCGCCGGCTGTCACGACGCGAAGGCGGCGGAGTCCGGACGCCCGCACCTCGGCGACTGCGCGACCTGCCATCCGGAGGAGTGACCGTTCCTCGCTGCGCGGAGGCCCCGCGGGGTATACCTCTCGTTCCCCCGCGGAGGCCTCCATGGCTGTCGATCCCGACTTCCTCCTGGTCATCATCTCCGACGAGATCGGTTCCGGGCCGTCCGACCTCGGCGCGAAGCTGACCGACCTCTTCTTCCGGAATCTCGTGGTCGCCGACGCCCGCCCGGCGAAGGTGCTCTTCCTCAACTCCGGCATCTTCCTCACCACCGAAGGCTCTCCGGCGCTCCCCCATCTCCGGGCCCTTGCCGAAGGGGGAACGACGATCGTCTCCTGCATCACCTGCCTCACCTACCACGACCGGATGGGCCGGATCGCGGTCGGCGAGGCCGGCGACATGAAGGGCACCGTGAAGGACCTCACGACCTTCCGGAAGGTGGTCACGCTCTAGCCGCGCCCCGCTCCCATGCGCATCGCCCCACCCGTCGTCTTCGGACTGCGCCTCTCGGTCCTCGAAGGATCGCTGTGGAGCGTCTACTGGAGCATCGTGGCGGGCGCCCTGATGATCAAGCTGTTCGAGGCGCTCGGGGCGAACACGCGGGAGCTCGCGATCCTCGCCGCGCTGCCCTCCCTGGCCAGCGTCTTCGGGGTGTTCGCCGCCCGGTTCCTGCAGGCGCGCGATGCCCGCAAGCCGGTCGTCCTGTGGTCGGAGGGCGTGAGTCGAGGCCTCTGGCTCCTGCTCCCTGTCGTTCTCGTCCTGCCCGGACGGACGGCGGTGTGGTTCGTGCTGGGTGTCATGGCCGTGAGCCACTCCATCCACAGCGCGGGCGCGGTGGCGTGGCTTTCCTGGGTCAGCGACCTCGTGCCGGAGCAGATCCGCGGCCTCTACTTCGGCCTTCGGAACGCCATCGCCGGGGTCCTCGGGGTGGCGGGGTTCCTCCTCGCCAGCCGCTGGGCGGATCGCGTGGAGGCCGAGACCGGCAAGGGACCGGAGTACCTCCGCACGGTCCTGATCCTCGTGGCCATTGCCGTCCTGTTCGCCGCGGCCAGCTGGCTCGCCCTGCTGCTGCAGCCGATCCGCCGGATGAAGCGCTTCGTGAAGGCCGGCTGGGGCACCCTCCTCGACACGCTCCGGGAGCGCAACGGCCGGCGGATCGTCCTCACGTGGACCGGCCTCATGTTCGCCGCGGGGATCACGAACGCGGTCTACGGGCAGTTCTTCGTGAAGCGACTCGGGATCCCCCTTCAGGGCATGGCATACTACGGCCTGGCGTTCTGGGGCGTCTCGACGCTCGCGATGCCGGCCTTCGGGCGGTTCGCGGACCGGTTCGGCAACCGGACGCTGATGATCGTGGGGTGGCTCGGGGTGTTCTGGCAGCCGATGCTCTCCGTCTACACGCCGAACGACATGCCTCACGTGCTGCTCTGCCTGCCGTGGACGATCCTCGTGGACGCCGTGGCCGGAGGCCTCTTCTGGCCCGCCCTGCAGCTCGCCCAGACAAACCTCGTGATCGCCCAGGCTCCGAGCGAGGGCCGCGCCGGGCTCTTCGCGGTGCTCGCGGCGATGTCCGGACTCGCCATGATCCTCGGCACGCTCGCCGGGGGGGAGATCGCCCAGCGGATCGGCGAGGGCCAGGAGTTCCCGCTCTTCGGAATGCCGCTCGACGACCTGCGGTTCCCGCTCCTGCTCGGCACCGCGCTCCGTCTGGCTTTCGGTCTGGGCGTCTTCCTCATCCGCGAGCCGCCCCGCCACGAGGAAGCGGTCACGGGCCGCCAGGCTTTCCGTGCCGTATGGCGCCTCCTCCTCGGCCGGGCAGACTGACCCTGGGTCATTCTGCCCGCCCGGGAGGATTGACCCTGGGTCAATCTTCCCGCTTTTCGGGCGGTGCGGGGAGGAGGTACGATGCGGTCGTGAAAGAACTCCGCCCCCTCGGCCGGACCGGGATCCGGGTCACCCCCATCGGCCTCGGGCTCTGGCAGTTCTCGAAGCGCGCGAACCTCGCGGGGAAGTTCTGGCCGGAGCTCGCCGACGACGAGACGGACGCCATCGTCCGCGCCGCGCTCGACGGCGGCGTGAACTGGTTCGACACCGCCGAGATCTACGGGAAGGGTCGGAGCGAGGAGGCCCTCGCCCGGGGCCTTTCGAAGGCCGGGAAGCGGGACGGCGATGTGGTGATCGCCACGAAGTGGTGGCCCACGTTCCGCCGGGCGGGGAACATCCGGAAGACGATCGGCGAGCGCATCGGGAGGCTCGGGGGCTTCTCCATCGACCTCCACCAGGTCCACCACCCCGCGTCGCTCTCCTCCGTGCGCGCCCAGATGGACGCCATGGCCGACCTCGTTTCGCAGGAGAAGATCCGCGCGGTCGGCGTCAGCAACTTCGGCGCGCGCCGGATGCGCGCCGCCCACGCCGCGCTCGCGAAGCGCGGCCTCCCCCTCGCCGCGAACCAGGTGAAGATGAGCCTTCTCTGCCGCAAGCCGGAGCAGAGCGGCGTGCTCGCGGCGGCGAAGGAGCTCGGCATCACGGTGATCGCCTACTCCCCCCTCGCGCAGGGCCTGCTCTCCGGCCGGTTCCACGACGACCCGGCGCTCGTGAAACGCTCCCCGGGCTTCCGGCGGTTCCTCCCCTCCTTCCGCCGCAAGGGCCTCGCGCGAAGCCGCCCCGTCGTGGAGGCCCTTCGAGCGATCGCCGCCGCCCACGGCGCGACACCCTCCCAGGTCGCCCTGGCGTGGCTCGTGGCCTTCCACGGCGACACTGTCGTGGCGATCCCCGGCGCCACGAAACCCGGGCAGGCTTCGGAGTGCGCCGCGGCGATGACCATCGAACTGACCCCCGCGGAACTGGTGCGCCTCGACGAGGTTTCGCGGGCCTTTGTTTGAGACGCCCGGCCGACCGGCGGGATAGATTGACGCGGCGCGATACCCACCCGAGGAGATACGCCATGCGGACCATCCGACTCCCCCTACTGCTCGCCGGCCTCCTGCTGGCGCTCCCCGCGTGCAACACGCTCGATGCTCTCATGGG
>JALOQY010000528.1 GCA_025459285.1 Planctomycetota bacterium
ACGACCGTCCTCGCCCCGGTGTGGCGGTTTCGCCCCGTGAGGCGGCGACGCGCCGTATCCCCTCCAGTCGGCGATGACGAGGGCCTCGGCGTCCCGCTCGAGGAAGTCGAGCCACGAGCGGGCCGAGGCGTGGGGCATCGCCGCCCCGAGCCGCTCCTTCCCGTAGGGCGTCTGGATCAGGACGGCCGGCCACGGTCCCTCCCCCGGGGGGAGGGTCAGGTCGGCCGCGAGTTCCCCGCCGTCGCTGAGGGGGATCCGGATCCCGGCGAGCATGAGCCGAGAATAGCCCGGCCCGACCACGGGTCCACGAACCTCGCGACGGAGGACCACCTCCGAAGTCCTTGGCGCCGGCGGGGCGGCTGGTATGATTGTCGGACTCAGAGCCGTTTTCCGGGGCGCACCAGCGGAGTCGAGCCATGAAGAAGGGCATCCATCCCGAGAGTTACCGGTACGTGGTCTTCCAGGACCGTGCGGCGGGGTTCACTTTCCTCACCCGGTCCACGATCAAGACCACCGACAAGATCACGTGGGAGGACGGGAAGGAGTACCCCCTCTTCAACCTCGACATCAGCAGCGCCTCGCACCCCTTCTACACCGGCCGCCAGAAGTTCGTGGACGCCGCCGGTCGCGTCGAGAAGTTCCGCCGCAAGTATCAGGGGGCCTTCACGGACGTCTCCGCCGCCGAGCGCGATGCCGAGGCCAGGGCCGAGGCCGAGAAGAAGGCCTGATCAGGCCCGGCCAGGGCGCAGGGCGAGGAACCACTCCGCCGTCCGCCGGACCGCTTCGGAAAGCCCCACACGGGGCGCCCAGCCCAGTTCGGCCCGCGCCCGCTTGACCGAGAAGTGGTAGTCCGTCCCGCCGTTCGCCACCCGGTACCGGGTCAGCGGCGGAGGCTTCAGGGCCCCCATCCCCGCCCAGACGCCCTCCATCGCCGCCGCCGCGAGGCGCGCGATCGGGACCGGGAGCGAGAGCTTCGGACGGGGCACCCCGATCGCGTCGGCCAGCGCGTCCGTGAACTCCCGCCAGGTGATCGCGAGGCCGTCCGTGACGAGATAGGCGCGCCCGGCGGCCCCGGGCACGACGGCGGCGAGCACGAGCGCGTCGATCAGGTTCTCCACGTAGGTCGGGCAGGTGAAGCGGCGACCGCCATCGAGCACCCCCATGGCCCCCTTCCGGAGGGCCGTGAGCAGGGGGAGGGAGGTCACCCGGTCGCGCGGCCCGAAGACGTTGCCGGGCCGGATCGCCGTAACCTCCACGCCTTCCGCGGCGAAGAGCAGTCCCTCCGCGAGGCGTTTCGTCTCCACGTAGGGATAGCGCGACGGCGGCTGCGGGTCGTCCTCCGAGCGGTCGAAGAACCCCGTGAAACCGTGGACGACCGTGGACGACACGTGCACGACCCGGCGCACTCCGCAATCCCGCGCGACGGCGAGCACGTGGGCCGTCCCCTCCACGTTCGTCCGGTAGAAGGTCCGGTAGCTCCCCCAGTCCGAGGCCAGCGCCGCCACGTGGAAGACGACCTCGGCGCCCGCCGCCCCGGCCCGGAGCGCCGCGAGGTCCGCGAGGTCCCCGGCCACGCGCCGGTACTCGACGCCCTCCACGAAGGAGAGGTCGGAGTCCGGCCGGACGAGACCCGAGACCTCGTGGCCGTCGGCGAGGAGCCGGCGCACGAGGTTCGACCCGATGAAGCCGTTCGAGCCCGTGACGAACAGCTTCACGGGCGCAGGCTCCCGGGACCGAGCAGCCGAAGAGGAGGCCCACCGCGAGCGCGCCCCAGATTTCGCCCTCGGGCTTCCCCATGTGGAACGCCAGCGTGACGAGCGTGGTGACTCCCACGGCGGGGAAGGGGCCGAACCGGCGCTCGAGGCCGAAGAGGAGGAAGCCGCGGAAGAACGCCTCGTAGCCCAGATAGTAGAGGAGGTAGACGCCCTCGTAGATGAGGAGCCCCGAGAGCGAGACGGCAATGCCGGAGGCCAGCGGGTACTCGGCCCGGACGTCGGCGATCCGCGAGGAGGCGAAGGCCACGGGGACGACGACGAGGGGAAGCACGATCGCGAGGAGCGGGAGGCCGAAGCGGAAGTCCCCGCGGGCGAGACCCATGAACAGCAGCGGGCGCGCCAGCGCGAAGCGCCAGACCAGTGCCGGCACCGCTCCGAGGAGGAGGAAGACCGCGCAAAACCAGGCACCGAGCGCCGCCGGGGAGGAGGGTGCCACCCCGAGGACCTGGGCAGCGAAGACCGGGCGGACGTAGCTCTGGACCAGGGCCAGGGCCACGCCGGCGCTCGCGAAGAGGAGGACCATGTCACGGTCCGCCTCCCGGACCAGTCGGCGGAGACTCAAAGGTTCGGGGACTCCTTCCGGGCGGGATTGTAGCGGAGAGGGGCGCGCCGTCGGGGCGAATCCTCCCTCCCGGGCGCGCCTCCCCGTAATCTCCCTGCCATGCCGGAACTCCCCGAAGTGGAACGCGCGAGGAAGCTCCTCGACACCGTGGCGACCGGGCGGCGAATCGTACGCGCGGTGGCCATCGAGGACCCGATCGTCTACGAGGGAGCCACGCCGGAGGAGGTTGCGCGGGCGCTCCGGGGCCGGCGGGTCGAGGCGGTACGGCGCCGGGGGAAGCACCTCTGGATCGAGCTCGACGTCCGCCCGTGGCCGCTCTTCCACTTCGGGATGACCGGCGGTTTCGCGGTGCGGGGCCCGGACGCGACATGGCCACCCCGCTTCGTCCGCCTCACGCTCCGCCTCGACGACGGGACCGAGATCGCGTTCCGCGACGCCCGGCGCCTCGGCCGGATCCGGCTGAGACGGGACCCGGAGAAGGAGCTGCCCGTCTCGGCACTGGGCTTCGACGCGCTCCTCGACCCGCCGCCCGCCGCGGCCTTCGCCGAGGCGCTCCGCGGCCGCCGGACGGCGCTCAAGGCGCTCCTCCTCGACCAGTCCTTCGCGGCGGGGGTCGGGAACTGGATCGCCGACGAGGTGTTGTACCAGGCGCGGATCGACCCGCGCCGGCCGGCCTCGTCTCTCGCTTTGGAGGAGGCGAAGCGGCTCCGGGCGAGGCTCATCGTGATCGTCCGGCAGGCGGTGAGCGTCGATGCCGACAGCGACCGCTTTCCGCCCCACTGGCTCTTCCACCGACGCTGGGGTCGGGCGAAGGACGCCCGGACAACGGGGGGAGAGCGGATAGAATTCACCACCGTGGGCGGACGCACCACCGCGTACGTCCCGGCGGTCCAGCAATAGGAGGGATGCCATGAAGTGGACGGAGCTTCTGAAGAGTCACGTCGAGGACGTCTACCACGCGACCGAGGGACTGATGGACCTCGTGAAGCAGAAGGACCTCTCGTGGAAGCCGGAGACCGGCTCGAACTGGATGACGATGGGCCAGCTCCTCATGCACCTCACGACGGCGTGCGGCTTCTGCATGCGCGGCTTCGTGACCGGCGACTGGGGCTGCCCGGAGGGCGCGAAGTACGAGGACATCCCGGAAGAACAGATGCTGCCCCCGGCGGAGAAGATGCCGGCGGTGAAGCAGGTCGCGAAGGCGAAGAAGCTTCTTGCGGAGGACAAGGCCCTCGCGCTCGCCATGATCGAGCAGGCCGGGGAGCGGACCCTCGCCACGAAGAAGGTCGAGGCCCCGTGGAACCCCGGCACGAAGTACGAGCTGGGGCTGCACCTCCTCCACATGGTGGGTCACCTCTCCCAGCACAAGGGCCAGCTCTTCTACTACCTGAAGCTGATGGGCCGGCCGGTCCACACCGGCCACCTCTGGGGCATGTAGAGCCCCGGCGCGGACCTGCGCGCGGAACTCCTCGCCATGGAGGCCGGGGACGACCGCGCGCGGGAGGAGCGGGCTGGCAGCCCGTCGCCGAGAGGCCTTCGCGCGCATGAGGGCTTACGCCGACGGGCTGCCAGACGGGCCGGTGGGAGGGCTCCCGTCACGGGCGGCTGAGAACGAGCTTCCCTTCCTCCACCGTGGCCCGGAAGCCGCGCGGGAGGAGCAGCACGCAGAGGGTCTGCTCCAC
>JALOQY010000216.1 GCA_025459285.1 Planctomycetota bacterium
ACGACGACGACGGCATCAGCACGTTCGCGAACTACCCGGCGGCGCGGAAGCTCGCGGGGAGCCGGGACGGCCAGTATCTCCTCGTCGGCCCGTGGCCCCACGCGACGAACACCAGGTGTGTCATCCCCGGCGTGGACTTCGGACCGGAGGAGACGATCGACTTCGAGGGATACGTCCTCGACTGGCTCGACATGGCCCTCGACGTGGACCCGTCCCGCTTCGGCGCCCGCGGCCGCGCGCGGGTCTTCCTCATGGGGGCGAACGAGTGGCGGGACTTCGCGGACTGGCCGCCGCCGGGCGTCTCGGAGGGCTCGCTCTTCCTGGCCTCGGGGGGGCGCGCCAATTCGCTTCTCGGGGATGGATCGCTCGACCCGCAGCCGCCGAAGGCCGGCGCGGAGTCCGACGCCTTCGTCTACGACCCCGACGACCCGACGCCCTACCTGTACGACGCGGGGACGCTCCAGGTCGGCGGCCCCTTCGACGCGCGGCCGGTGGAGCGGCGGGACGACGTCCTCTGCTACACCACGCCGCCGCTCCGGGAGCCGCTCACGCTCTGCGGCCGCGTCTTCGCCGAGCTCTTCGTCGCCTCCTCCGCGGCGGACACGGAGTTCTGCGCGAAGCTCTGCGACGTCCACGGGAACGGCGTCGCCCGGCAGCTCTGCGACGGGAACGTCCGGCTCGCGCTCCGGAACTCGCTCGCGAAGAAGGAGCCGGTGGCGCCGGGGGAGGTCGCGCGCGTCCGGATCGACCTCTGGGCCACGGGCATCGTGATCCCCGCCGGCCATCGCCTGCGCCTGGAAGTGGCTTCCGCGGCGGTGCCGAAGTTCGCCGCCCACACGAACACCCTCGCGGACCCCGGGAGCGCGGCGGAGGCGGTGGTGGCGCACAACCGCGTGTTCCACGACGCGCGCCGTCCTTCCCGCGTGGTCCTGCCCATTCTCGCGGAGAAGGCATGAAGCTCACCGACGGCGAGAAGCGGATGCTCGACGGCGCGGAGGGGCCGGCGCTCGCCCGGGCGCTGGACTATGTCGTCCAGCTCGGCGACGCCTTCGGGGCGGAGCGGCTCACCGACGTCTCCTACGTCCATTACCCCGCGGAGATGTCGATCTACCGCGGCTCGGTGGAGGAACTGGTCGAGTATGCTGCCTCGGGGGCGAAGGTCGCGGTGCCCACGACCTCCTCCACGCTGGCCTGCGACCTCGATCAGTGGCCAAGGACGGGCTGCCCCGCGGCGCTCGCCGGGTTGCAGGGACGGGCGGTCGCGGCCCACCGGGCGCTCGGCGTGCTCGGCACCTACACCTGCACGCCTCAGTTCCTCGGCTTCGCGCCGCCGAGGGGGGCGCACATCGTCTCCGTGGAATCCTCGGCGATCATCTACTTCAACTCGGTGCTGGGGGCGCGCACCAACCGCGGCGGCTTCCTCACCCGGTACTCCGCGGTGTGCGGGAAGTACCCGCTGATGGGCTATCTCCTCGACGGGAACCGCGGGGGGACCCATCTCTTCCGGTGCCGGCTCGGCGCGGAGGACCTGCGAAGCCCCACGGACTGGTCGGCGCTCGGTTTCCATGCCGGGAAGTTCGCCGGGAGCGAGGTGCCGGTCTTCGAGGGGCTGCCTCGCCCCACGCACATCGACCTGCTCGCGCTCGGGGCGGCCCTGGCCACCTCGGGTTCCGTGACGCTCTTCCACGCGCCGCCGTGGACCGCGGAGGCGGGTTCGGTGGAGGCGGCCTTCGGCGGGCGGATCCCGAAGGAGACGCGCGACGTGGCGCGCGCCGACCTCGATGCGGCCTACGACGCGCTGACCACGATCGCGCCGGGGGAGCCGGTGGACTTCGTCTCGCTGGGCTGCCCGCATCTGACGCTCGACGGGATCCGCGGGATCGCGGAGTGGTTGCGGGGGCGAGCCGCGCGGGTGGCCGAGGGCGTGCGCCTGTGGTGCAACACGAACCGGATGACCAGGGCGGCCGCGGCGTGGGAGGGGGCGGTGGCCGCCATCGAGGCGGCGGGTGGCCTGGTGGTCTCGGACTCCTGTCCGGTGGAGAGCCACATGCGGCTGTCGACCTGCCGGGAGCACGGGCTCGCGGCGCCGAACGTGGGGGCGATGGTCGCCGACTCCGCGAAGATGGCCCGCTACGTGGGCGACCTCATCGGCTGCCGCACCGCGCTGGCCCCGCGGGAGCGCTGTCTCGAGGCGGCGATCACGGGCCGGTTCAGGGGGCGCTGATATGGCGGTGCGGACGATCCGGGGCCGGAGCGTGGTGCGGGGCACGGCGGAGGGCGAGGCGCTCGTCTCGTCGGTGCCGATCTCCTTCCTCGGCGACGTGGACATGGAGACCGGGGAGATCATCGCCGCCGGTCATCCACTGCGGGGGATGTCGATCGCCGGGAAGGTCCTCGTCTACCCCGAGGCGAAGGGCTCCTCCGGCGGCTGCGTGGTCCTCATGTCGCTCGCGAAGGCCGGTCGGGCTCCGGCGGCGATCGTCCTGATGAAGCCCGCCGACTTCAACATCGTGGAGGGCGCGATCGTCTGCGGCATCCCCCTCCTCTGCGAACCGGAGGAGGACCTCCTCCGCACCCTCCCCTCCGGCACCCCCGTCCGCATTGGGGACGTTGGTAACTTGTAAACTTTTCCGTCCCCACTTCGCCTCACCGTACTGAAGCGGCCAGCTCGCTGGAATTGGGGACGTTGGTAACATGTAAACTTTTCCGGGGCCGCCGCACGGCACTCGACCGACGTGGGCGGCACGCAATACGGCCGGTCCCTCCCCGCCGCGCAGCGCCAAGACGAGAAGTTTACAAGTTACCAACGTCCCCGATTGCCCGGTCGGGTCGGTCGGCCCCTTCCGCCGCTCGACGGCGGGAAGAAAAGTTTACAAGTTACCAACGTCCCCGGAGGTGCGCGTGAAAGTCAGCGCGATGGTCAGCGTGATACCGATCGGGACCGGGCTGTCGCTCAGTCCTTACGTGGCGGCGTGCGAGAGGGTGTTCCGGGAGGCCGGGCTCGCGCCGGTCCTCCACGCCCACGGCACCAACGTCGAAGGGGACTGGGACACGGTCATGGCGGCGGTGAAGCGATGCCTCGAGGTCCTGCACGGCATGGGCGTCCCGCGGATCTCGACCCACCTGAAGATCGGCACCCGCACCGACCGCGATCCGAGCCTCGAAGCCGCCGTGCGCAGCGTCCGGGAGAAGCTCGGCGAGTAGACCCGCCGAACCACGGAAGCCCGTCCGCAAGATGACGAAAACGTAATCTCCCGAATCTGCGATTTCACCCCCGCGGGCTTGACATTTACCTGCTAGTGATACTCTTTACCAATAGTGAACCCATGGAGACGCCCATGCACGCACGCATCCTGTTCCCCCTGTCCCTGCCATTCCTGGCGATCATCCCGATCGTGGCTCTCGCCCACGGCGGCTCTCCGTTGAAGTTGAAGGTACGCCCTCCCCGCGGGAAGGTCGCGGCCGGCGCGACCGTCGATGTCCGCGTCGAGGTCCGCAATCGGTCAGAAGTCCCGGTCACGGAGATGCTCGAGCTGTTCCTCGCGGGCGGGACCACCCCCGTCGGCTCGAAGCAGGTGACCGTCGGCGCCCGCCAGACGATCCGGGTGGACTTCGAGATCCCGCTGTCCGCCGCGGTTTCCGACCGGAAGATCGCCCTTCGCGCGCAGGCCGGAGAGGCCGAGTCCCGCGCGTGGATCCAGACCGATCGCCGTCGCCCTCCGCGCGACGACGACGGTGACGACGACGATGACGACGACGGCGGCGGTCCGCCATCCCCCACCGACGATGCCGCCTGGCTCGCGGGTCGGACCCTCTACACCGCCCACTGCGCCGCCTGCCACGGCGAGACCGGATCGCGGATCCGCCGCGAGAGCCTCTCGGAGTGGATCGAGGTCGTCGCGAGGGGCGAAGAGGACGACGACGAGTTCATGCCGGCGTTCCCGTCCCTCACGCCCGGGGATGTCGCCGCGATGCGGCTCTTCGCGAACGACCCTGACCGCGACGTGGACGGAGAGCCGCCGCCCCCTCCCCCCCCTCCGCCCGGGCCGTCGGCGCCGACCTACGACGTCGACGTGCAGCCGATCCTCGCCAACCGCTGCACGGCGTGTCACAACGGGAGCTTCGCGGCCGGTGGTTACGCCATGCACACCTACGCCACGGCCTTCGCGAACCGCGCGCAGATCGTCGACTCGGCGGAGAAGGACCGGATGCCGCCGTCCGCGCCACTGCCAGCCGCCGAAAAGGCGACCCTTCGCGCGTGGCTCGACGGGGGCGCACCGCAGAATTGACCGGTCCACGGTGGCGCCGGGGCCCGCTGGCTGTTAGGATGCGGCGATGCTCCGGCGCCTCCTCCCGATCGCGGCCCTCGTCCTCCTGCTCGCCGCCACGGCCGCGGCGGAACCGACGGCACCGGACCGGCCCGTCCAGGCGATCCGGATCCGGGCCTTCTGGCTCGGCGTCATCATCCCGTTCGCCATCCTCTTCGTCCTCTGCGTGCTGTCCAGCCTCGCACCGTGGAAGCGGGTGCGGCGCCGCCGCCGGATGCCGGCCGTGATCCGTCCCCCGACGACGGCAGGAGCGGAGGTCGCCCGGGGCGGCTGGCGCCACGCGCGCGCGCTCGGCAAGTACCACCGGGGCGTGGAGATGCCCCGGGTCCAGCGCCCATGGCGTATCGGGGGGATCTGATGATCCGGGCCAGTCGGCTCTTCACCGAGGCGGACCGGCAGGAGATCTCCGCGGCCGTCGCGCAGGCCGAGGCGCGCACCGCCGGGGAGATCGTCCCCGTCGTGGCCACGGCCTCCGGACGCTACCCCGCCGCCGCGCCGCGGGCCGGGATGCTGGGCGGTCTCGGCCTGCTGGCCGCCACGTGGCTCGCGTTCGAAGGCCCGGCCGGCCCGGGCCTGCCCGTCCTCCTCGGGGGTCTCCTCGCGGGCTACGCCCTCGGGGCGGCCGCCGCGGCCGGCCTCCCCGTCCTCCGCCGCGCGCTCGCGTCGCCGCGTGAACGGGAGGATACCGTCCACGCGGCGGCGCGCGCCGCCCTCTCGACCTTCCGCGTGCGCCGGACCCGGGAGGCCACCGGAGTCGTCCTCTACGTCTCCCTCCTCGAACGGCTGGTCGTCGTGGCCGCCGACGACGCGGTCGAGGATCAGGTCGACGAGGCGGCCTTCGATCCGGCGGCGGACGCCGTGCTCTCCGGGCTTCGCGCCGGCGAGCCCGCGCGCGCGCTGGCCGACGGGATCCGGCTCGTCGGAGAGGTCCTCGCCCGCCACTTCCCGATCCGGCCCGACGACGTGAACGAGCTGTCCAATGAACTCCGGCTCATCGACTGACGGGCGCCCCCTCCGGCTCGTCGTCCACGATGCGACGCGCCCGGTCCTCGGGCCCGTCTGGTGGTTCGGCGGTCGAACCGCCCGGCTCCTCGGGAGGGTCGACGCGACCTTCGGCGCGCACTCGTGGTCCGAGGCGCTCGCGTGGCTCTCGGCGGTCGCCGCCCCTCGCCGGATCGGCGCGGTCCAGTTCTGGATGCACGGCCGCTGGGGCGGGGTGCGGATCGGCGCGGAGGAGCTTCGCGCCGAGTGGTTTTCGCCCCGCCACCCGGCCCTCCCGGCGCTCGCCACCCTTCGCCGCCGGCTCGCCGGGCCGGACGCCCTGCTCTGGTTCCGCACCTGCGAGACGTTCGGCGCCCGCACCGGCCGGGCCTTCGCCCGGGAGGCCTCCCGCTTCTTCGGCGCCCGGGTCGCCGGCCACACCTTCGTGATCCACGCTCTCCAGAGCGGCCTCCACCTCCTCGGCCCCGGGGAAGAACCCGATTGGCCGGAGAACGAGGGGCTCGCCCGAGGCACCCCCGAGGCGCCCGAGAAGGCCCGGACCTCGTGGCTCTTCCGCCCCCGGACGGTCACCTGCCTTCGGATGAAAATCCCCTCCTGACGCGCCGTCTGGCATAATAGAGGGTCTGACTGTCGCTTTCGTGAGGATCCGACCATGTCCGTGCGCGCCATCGATCTCCGCCGGGGGATGTACGTCAAATACCGGAACGGCAACTGCCTCGTCGTCGACAACCGCAAGGTGACGATGGGGAACTGGCGATCAAGCCAGGTGATCCAGTTCCGCAACCTCGTCTCCGGTCAGCTCTTCGAGGAGCGGTTCCGTACCGACGAGACCTTCGACGAGGTCTTCGTCGAGAAGCGCCCCATGAACTACATGTACACGAAGGGCGACTCCCACGTGGCCATGGACATGTCGACCTACGAGGAGGTCTATCTCCCGAAGGACCTCTTCGGCGAACTCGAGGCGTTCCTCACCGAGAACATGGAGCTGCAGGTCGGCCTCGTCGACGGGATACCCGGTGTGGTCGAGCTGCCGAACACCGTGGAGCTCGAGGTGATCGAGACGCCCCCTCTCCTCCGCGGGGCCACGGTCACGAACACGCTGAAGGACGCGACGCTCGCGGGCGGCGCCAAGATCAAGGTCCCGCCCTTCGTGGAGACCGGCGACAAGGTGATCGTCGACACCCGTACGCGGGAGTATCTCTCCCGCGCGTGACGCGCCGGGCTGGCAGCCCGTCGCCGAGAGGCTTCCGCGCGCCTGAGGGCTTACGCCGGCGAGCGGCTAGCGGGCCTTCACCTCGGCCCAGGCCTTGATGAGCAGCGGCTTCAGGGCCTCGGGGGGTTCCACCAGGACGCGGCAGCGGCCCATCGTCTCCTCATCGGGGTAGATCGTCGGGTCCTCGATCTGCGCCTTGTCGATGAGTGGCCGCGCGGCGAGGTTCGGGTTCGCGTAGCAGACCTCGTTGCTGATGGCCGCCGAGACCTCCGGCCGGAGCAGGTAGTCGATGAACGCGTGGGCGAGATCGGGATGCGGGGCGCCCTTCGCGATCGCCATGTTGTCGAACCACGTGAAGCCGCCCTCCTTCGGGATCACGAAGGCGATGTCCCCCGCCCGCTCCTCGGCCTCCCCGGCCTGCATCGCGTCGCCGTTGAAGGCCTGGCAGATCCAGGCGTCGCCGGAGACCAGCATGTCCTTCACCGATGAGATCCACGCCCGGGGCCGGCACGTCGCGAGCTTGTCCCGCGCCCGGGCGATCGATTCCGCCGTGGGGGCATGGGGGTCGTCGCCGTTCACGAACATCGCCGCGGCCATCGCGTCGCGGCTGTCGTCGAGGAGCGTCACCCGGCCCTCGTACTTCGGGTCCCAGAGCACGGCCCAGGAATCGGGCACCGGATCCACCTTCGAAACGTTCATGGCGAGTCCCGTCGTCCCCCACATGTACGGCACCGTGTAGCGGTTCTCCGGATCGAAGGGTAGCCCGCGGAACCGGGGGTCGAGGTTGCCGAAGTTCGCGATCTTCGTCCGGTCGAGAGGGTCGAGCTGCCCGCCGGAGATGAGCACCTGCACCACCTCGTCGCTCGGGAACACGACGTCGTAGCCCGAAGGCGGCTTCGCGAGCTTGAGGCGCAAGGTCTCCGTCGACTCGATGTAGTCGATCGTCACCCGGCAGTCGAACTCCTTCTCGAAGTTCGTGATGGTGTCCGGGGCGAAGTAGTCGCTCCAGTTGAGGACGTGGAGTTCCTTCTCCCGCGCCTCCCCGCAGGCGAACACGACGACCAGGGCGAGGCACAGCGTCAACGCCTTCTTCATCGCGAACCTCCCGTGGGGGCGAGCCGCCCGATCCGGACGGCCGCCGTGATGAGGGCCAAGGATACCAGCAACAGCAGCGTGGAGACCGCGTTGATCTCCGGCGTCACCTGGAACCGCACCATGGAGAAGATCTTCACCGGCAGCGTACCGCTCCCCGGCCCGGTGGTGAAGTACGTGATGACGAAGTCGTCCATGGAGAGCGTCACGGCGAGGAGCGCCCCGGAGATGATCGCCGGGCGGAGTTGCGGCAGCGTGACCTTGAAGAAGGACTGGGCCGGCGTCGCTCCGAGATCCTGGGCCGCCAACTCCAGGTTCGGGTCGAGGGCCGAGAGACGCGCCGAGACGACCACCGCGACGTAGGAGAGCGAGAAGGTGACGTGGGCGAGGAACGCGGTCGTGAGCGAGAGCCTCACCCCCACCGCGAGGAAGAGCGCGAGG
>JALOQY010000217.1 GCA_025459285.1 Planctomycetota bacterium
GGGGCCCCGATCCGGCTTTCGCCGGGGTGGTCCGGCGGCGAGGATCGGCTGCACCTTGCGGAACGAGTTTCGCATGCCGCCGACAGGCCGGGAGTCAGGTTCGACCCGGCCGGAAAAGGTGAAAAGGTACGTACGTCCCCGGTGGACGAGCCCGGCCGGGACGCCTTGGGCGCCCGGCCGGGGGGTCCTGACCCGGTCCAGGGTCAACGGATCTGGTACACGATGCCGTCGAGGAGGAAGTCCACCTTGCCGAGAGCGAGGTAGAGGCCGACCTTCGGGGACTTGCCGAGCAGTTCGAAGTAGAGGTCGGAGAACTGCTCCACCGCCTTCCGCTCCGCCTTCTCCGGCAGGTTCGCCATCGACCAGACGCCGTCCGTCAGGTAGAAGGCCGTGCCCTCCACGAGCTGCATGAGTCCGCGCAGCCCCTCGGCGCCCGCGTCGGGCACCAGCGAGTGCCGCCCGTCATCGTCCCCGGACTCTCCCTTCAGCTTCGCGGCGTCCTTGCTGGCCCCCACCGCGCCACCGCCGGTGGCCCGACCGAGACCCGACCGGGCCTCGGCGGCGCCGGCCTCGACCTCTTCATCGGACGGCGGGGCGGACGGAGCCGGGGGAGAGCTCCGGCCGGCGCCTCCACTGTCGCCCCCGTAGCCCCCGCGCGGTACGACTCCGGCGCGGAAGGTCTCGCGCGATACCACCTCGCGGCCGAGCTGTCGCTCGTCCTCCAGCACCAGGAAGGAGGTGTAGGGCGTCACCACCCCGTGGAGCTTCGCGAGCCGTACGACCTCGGCCTTCAACTCGTCACTCTCGCCGCGGAGCCGGATCTCGTCGAGCAGGTAGCCGATCTTCCGGATCGCCCAGAGGCGCGGGAGGAAGGTGTTCTGCTCCTCCTTCTCCGCGAGCACGATGTCGTGGGCGATCAGCTTCGTCTCGGCGCCGACCTTGCCCGAGAGCTTCAGGGCCTTCGCGCCGAACTCGGCGTACCGGCCGACCACCACGAGCTGCGAACCCTTGAAGAGGTCCGACAGGCGCTTCGGGTAGACGTCGGTGACCCGCACGCCCGGGAAGGCCAGCTCGAGGTCCGAGAGCACGGGGTGGGAGATCTTGGTGTAGAACGAGGAGACCTTCAGCTCGAGGTCCTCGCTCTCCGCCACGTAGTCGCGCGTCCCTCGGTTCTCCTCGGCCAGCTTGTCGAGGAGGTGCGTGTTCACGTCGTTGCCGAGGCCGAAGGCGAAGAGCCGCACGTTCCCCTTGTTCAGCTTCTTCACGTTGTCGACGATGACCGGCTCCCGGGTCTCCCCGATCGTCGGCAGGCCGTCGGTGAAGAAGACCACCATGTAGGGACGATCGGCGTTCGGCGAGAGCTTGAGGGCCATCTGGAGCGCCTCGTCCGTGGCCGTGCCGCCGAGGGCCTGGATCTTCTCCACGAACTCGAGCGCCCGCGCCACGTTGTCCTTGTCCGCGGCGAGGAGCGTCTCCCCGAAGGCGCGGGCCTCCGTGGCGAAGGTGATCAGGTTGAACCGGTCGCCGGGGTTCAGCGCCCCGAGGCAGAACTTCAGGGCCGCCTTCGCCTGCTGGATCTTCTTCCCCTGCATCGACCCCGAGGTGTCGAAGACGAAGCAGACGTCCTTGTCGATCGGCTTGCCGGTCTCCACGCCGGGCGAGAGGAGCAGCATGAAGTAGCCGTCCTCGGCGCCGTTCGCGCGATGGGTGAGGAAATTCAGCGCGAACTCCGCCTCGGAGATCGAGTAGTAGAGGAGGAGGTCCTTGTCCGGGGTCACGTTCTTCGCCTCGTAGGCGACGCGCGCCTCGGTCTCGCTCTTCTTCACGACCTCCACGGGATGGGTGGGGCAGGTGATGTTCTTGATCGGGCTCTTCCCGGCGATGTCGATGACCACCGAGACGTCCTCCAGCGGGCGGCTGGAGAACTTCTCGGTGTTCAGGGGGTACCGGTAGCGCACGAGGCCGGCGTCGGCGGAGCAGATCTCCTGGTAGGAGAGCCGCACGCGCTTCTCGCCGCGCGCCGGGATCGGGAAGATCGAGGCCTTGAACATGTCGCGCCCGAAGTACTCGAGGAGCGCGGGGTCCTTCATCGACCGCACGATGTCCTCGTAGATCTTCCGGGCCTTGTCCTTCTCGAGGAGCTCCCCGGGCATCTCCTTGTCGTCGATGTACATGGAGAACCGGGAGATGGAGGCCGTCTCCGGCAGCGGGAAGATGTAGGTCCCCTCCAGCTCGTAGGGGTTCGGATTGATGAAGACCTGGTCGATTTCCGTGACCGCCACCTGGTCACGGATGGTGACCGTGACCCGGTGGTACTTCACCGCGAGCGGGATCGTGCGGACCTCGGGACGCTCCGGCGGGTGGCGGGGCACGATGATGAACCCGTCCGCCAGGACCGGCCCGGCGAGCACGAAAAGGACCGCCATGGCGAGGATGAGAGGCGATTTCTTCATGACCGTCTTCTCCTGATTGCTTGCTTCGGGGGATTATACGCCCTAAAACCTTCCCGGTTCCGTCGGGGGCACACATGGACAACTTCTACAGGGACAACCCGGATCTCCGCTTCCACATGGCGCATGCCGACTGGGCCACGCTGGCGCCGCTCCTGGAGCTGGATTTCCGCCGCTCCAGCGACGATCCGGAGGCTCCGGGCAGCATCGAGGAGTACGTCGAGACGAACGAGATGATCCTCGACCTCGTGGGGGAGGTAGCGGCGGCGGAACTCGCCCCCTTCGCCGCGGAAGTGGACCGGACGGGCTGCTCCCTCGTGGACGGCGTCGCCCAGTACGCCCCGCGGACCCAGGCCCAGCTCGCCAAGTTCGCCGAACTCGGACTCATGGGCCTCGTGATCGGCCGGAAGTACGGCGGGATGGGGCGCTCCGAACTCCTCTACAACGCCGCCGTGGAGATGGTCTCGCGCGGGGATTCGGCCTTCATGACGATCTTCGCCATGGGCTCCTGCGGCGAACTCCTCGAACGATTCGCCTCCGAGGAGGTGAAGGCCCGCTGTCTGCCCGACATCGCCCGCGGCGCCACGGCCGCCATGGCCTTCACCGAGCCGGACTTCGGCTCCGCGCTCGGCGCCGTCCGGACGCGGGCCGAGCCGGTGGCCGGCGAGCCCGGGGTCTTCACCATCCACGGGGCGAAGCAGTTCATCACGAACGGCGGGGGCCGCTACCAGCTCGTCCTCGCCCGCTCCGAGACGAATGTGCGGGATGCCCGCGGTCTCAGCATGTTCCTCGTGGAGATGGGACCGGGCGTCACGGTCACCAAGCTGGAGGAGAAGCTCGGGATCCACGGCTCCATGACCTGCGCCGTGAACTACGACGGCGCGCGCGGGATCCTCGTCGGCGAGCGCGGGAAGGGCCTCACGCGGATCGGCTTCTTCCTCATGCACACCGTCCGGCTGGAGGTGGCGGCCCAGGCCATCGGCATCGCCCACGCCGCCCAGCAGGCGGCTCGGGAGTACGCCCGCACGCGGTCGCAGTTCGGGAAGACGGTGGACCAGTTCCCGGCGGTTCGCGAGCACCTCGTGGAGAGCGAACGCGAGATCCAGGTGTCCCGCTGCCTCGTCTACGAGACCGCGAAGTGGGTCGACATCCGGGACGGCCTCACCCGCCGGATCGAGGCGGGTCTCGCCGGCGACCGGAAGACGGCGGAGAGGGAGCTGGACGAGGTCGAGCAGCGCTGCGAGATCCTCACGCCGCTCGCCAAGTACTACGCCTCGGAGATGGTGAACCGCGTGACGAGCCGGGCCCTCCAGATCCACGGCGGCTACGGCTACGTGCGCGAGTATCCGGTGGAGCGCTACTACCGCGACGCCCGCATCACCGCGATCTACGAGGGCACCTCCGAGATCCAGGTCTCCGGGGTGATCGGCCTTCTCCTCCGCTACGGCGAGAGGCTGATCCTTTCCCCGGCGGTGGAGAATGCTCCTTCGCCCCCCGGTTTCGCGTGGGCCAAGGCGCTCCTCTACGAGGGGCTCGGCCTCTACCGCGGCGCGGCGGGTTTCCTCCGGGATGCCCGGGACCGCGATTACGCGCAGCTCACCGCGCGTTCCCTCTGCGACATGGTCATCGACCTGCTGGCCGGCTGTCTCTTCCTCGGGCAGGCCGCGAAGGCCGCGTGGAAGGCCCCGATCGCCCGCGCCCACCTCGCCGGCATGGGGCCGCGGCTGCGCCTCCTGCACCAGCGGATCCTCGGCGGCGACCGCACCCCGATCACCGACTTCGACGCGATCCTCGGGGGTGGCAGCGGGTAGGGGGGGGGCGTGAGCGCACCCGACGAAGCGCGCCGCGGCGTGACTCCGACCGCATGGGACGAGCTGGCCGCCACCGGCCATGACATGTCGCTCCTCACCGAGAACCTGAGGCTGACGCCGCTCGAGCGGATTCGACAGCACGACCGGGCGCTCTCGGCGGCGCTGGCGCTGCAGAGGGGCATCGAGGGACTGCATGGCCGGTCTCGAGGCCCTGACCGACCGCCTCGTCGCCGGCGGCGTCGAGTTCGTCGTCGTGGGCGGCATGGCGGCCGTGGCCCACGGCTCCTCGGCTCTGACCCGCGACATCGATGTCTGCATCTCCCTCTCACGCGACAACCTTCTGCGCCTCCATGCCGCGCTCGACGACGTTCGGCCCGTGCACCGCATGACGCCGGCGCGTGTGCCCTTCGTCGCACCGGCGGCGGAGCATCAGGGCTTCGAGAACCCGTACCTGCAGACGGACTGGGGGCAGGTCGACTGCCTCGGGTCCATCGAAGGCGTGGGCCGGTACGAGGACGCCCTGAGAGCGTGACGGTCCTCCTCCGGTCGGGTCCCTGCCGCGTCCTCGGCCTCGACGCCCTGATCCGCAGCAAAGCCGCCCTCGGCCGGGAGAAGGACCTCTTGGCGCTCCGGGAGCTGCGTGCGCTCCGGGAGCGGCGGGGAGGATCCTCCGGGGCCGGCTCCTGATGGCCCAGGTCAGACTCGACGGGCCGTCAGGACGAGGCCGGCCACGGGCTGGCCCGCCTCCGTGCGGAGGGTCTCCCCGACGGCCTCGACCCGATCGAACCCGCTCTCCACGAGACCGGCCTCGAGATACGTGGCGGTGTGGCTGTACCGTCCGTGGGGGTTCAGGCGGTACCCGGGGGGCGGGGTCCCGGGCGGCGCGAGTTCGACGGTGAACGCGAGGAGGCCGCCCCTGGCGATGGCCCCGTGCGCCGCGCCGAGCACGGGGAGGAGATCGCCGAAGTAGATGAGGGTGTCCACGGAGGCGACGAGGTCGAACGCCCCGGTGTGGGCCCGGAGGTATCCGGCCAGTTCGGCCTCCACCAGTTCGTCGTAGCCGCCGCGGGTCCGGGCGAGTTCGAGCATCTTCGGCGAGAGGTCCACCCCGACGAGCCGTGCGGCAAAGGGTCTCAGGCGGGAGGCGGCGAGGCCCGTGCCGCACCCCGCGTCGAGCACGCGCCGTGAGCCATCGGGCGGTCCGGCCGCCCGGCGGATGGCCTCCCCGACGAGTTCCGGGGCGCGATACCCGAGGTCGGCGAGCTTCTTGTCGAACGTCTCCGCGAACCCGTCGAAGACGTCGCGGACGTACTCCTCGGTGCAGCGGTCGGGAGTCCGTCCCCCGGCGAGTGCCGCGAGCATGTGCTTCGCGACGCGGCTTTCCGGGTCCCGGCGCAGCCACTCCCGCACCATCTCCGCCGCCCGGTCCGGCCGGCCCGCGCGGTAGTAGGAGTTGGCGAGGTTCCGGAAGGGGGCCGCCTCGTCGCGGGACCGCGCCGCCGTCGCCCACTCGTCGAGGGCCTCACCTTTCCGGCCGAGGTGCCCGAGCAGCGCGCCGAGATTCCGGTGGGTGTCGGCGTCGTCCGGCAGGATCTCGATGGCCCGCCGCAGCGCCGCCTCCGCCTCGTCGGTCCGCCCGGCCTCCTTCAGGTAGACGCCGAGGTTGTTCAGGGCCGCGGGGTTTCGCGGATCGAGCTGCGCGGCCCGCCGGGCGGCGTCGATCGCCTCGTCCCGCCGGCCGAGGGAATGGAGGATCCGGCCGAGGTTGGTCCACGCGTGGGAGTTGTCCGGCGCGAGCCGGAGCGACTCGCGGATCAGGGCGATCGCCCGGAAGGAGTCCCCCCGCTGGTGCAGGAGCAGGCCCAGGAAGTGGTTCGCGTCGGGCTGTTCCGGCGCGGCGGCGAGGATCTGGCGGTACGCCTCCTCGGCCTCGTCGATCCGCCCTTCCCGGTGGAGGCGCATGGCGAGTTCCGCCGCCGCGCGCGGGTCGAGCCCGAAGACGTCCCTTCCCGATGGCACCATGGCCCGAGGATACGGCAGCCTTCCGCCCCGGGGAAGAGGTCAGTCCGAAAGCGGCAGCGCCGTCACCCACTCGTAGAAGGCGGCGTCGAGGCCGGCGAGGTCGCCCATCTCCTCGACGAAGATCCGGTTTCCGAGGGGGGTGGCGCCCTCGGTCAGGCCGGCGCGGCAGATCCGGTCGTAGGCCCTCCGCCAATGTGCGCGGATCTCCTCCGACGCGCCGTCCCGCAGGAACCACCAGAAGGCGAATGCCTGGTAGTAGAAGATCGAATCGCAGCAGTCCATCGGGAGGAAGGCGGCCAGGGGGCGGGTCTCCCGGACCCGGATCAGCTCCTGGAAGCGCCGGAGGGACGGGGCCCGCGCCTTCTCGGGATCCACCACCCCGTTGTCCACGGCGTTCGAGCCCTGCCCGTAGCCGGCGCAGAAGGTGGCGAGCCCCTCGGTGAGCCATGTCGGAACGCCGGCGCCCTCCTTTCCGGTGAGGGCCTCGATGCCGAGGTTCAGGTAGCCGTGGGCGACCTCGTGGACGGCGACGGAGAGGACCGCCTCCGTCGACCGCGAGCCGTCCACCACGCAGAAGTCCCGCCAGCACTTCCCGATGTTGTCCCGGTCGGGCTTCTCCTTCCCGAGCTTCACGTGGTACTCCTCGTAGGCGGAACGCGTGGAGACCACGAAGACCGTGATGGGGGCGCGGACGTCGAAGCCGGTCTCCTCGCGGTAGACGACCCGCGCCGCCTCCAGCGTGCGGCCCATCGTCCGGCAGAGCGAGCCGGAGACGTTCGTCTTGATGAGGAAGTGCTCCGTCCGGAGCGAGAAGCCGTCGGCCCACGCGAGCGGCGACGGGACCTCGCTCCGGGGGACGAGCCGGCCGCGGAACACCTCGTGGCCGTCGAGCACGGAGATGGAGAGCGACCGGGGGAGACGCCCGAGGGTCGATTCGGTGAGCACCCCCTCCTCGTCGAAGCAGACGGGGCCCGGGCACAGGCGCAAGGCCTCCCGCGCTTCCTCCACGGACTCCTCGGCCCACGCCTCGTCGTCGCACCACCGCGCCAGCTCGAGCCGGGCCTTCGCCTCGTCCGCCCGCACCGAAGCGAAGCGCTTCTTCAGGAGTTCCGACCGTCGCGTGTCGGGCCGGGCCTTGCCGTTGCCGTTCGGTTCCCCGAACTTCAGCACCGCGTCGTTCCCGGGGTCGAGTTCCTCGGCCCGTGTGAAGACTTCGCGGACCAGGTCCTCGTCGCGGACCTTCCGGGCTTCCTTCGCGATCTCCATGTAGAGCTTCGCGTACTTCACCTCGATGGCTCGGCGTCGGACCCGGACCTCCTCCGGGACGGCGGGGCGAGCCTCCCCGGCGGTGAGGAGGAGGAGCAGGAGGGGGGCGACCCACGACGCTCTCATGACGAAGGTCCTCCGAGGAGTTCGAAGACGGGCGACTCGCCCCGCCGGGCACCGGGCTTCTGTGACGGCGCGTCCGGAGCGGCCGCGCACGCACGCGCCGTCGCGGACCACCACCCACCGGCCCGGCGGACTTCCGGGAACGTCGAGGAGAACCGGGGGAGTGTCTTCGACACCTGTCTATATCGGCAGTCCATCGCTTCGGCCTTCGTCCCGACCGGACCGATGTCATGTTCCGTCCCGGCCGGCGTGTCAGGCAACCTGTCGGGGCAAAAGGCCGAACCGCAGAGACCGCCCGCGGCCCCGACGGGCTAACCGCCCGAGATGACCACGCCGCCGGTCAGGACCCAGGGGAGTACGGCGGTTCCGAAGTCGACGCGCTCGCGGGAGACGGCGGT
>JALOQY010000218.1 GCA_025459285.1 Planctomycetota bacterium
CGGCGACGGTCTCGGGGGATTGCGGCCGGAGGGGTTCACCGCCCACATGCGGTCTCGCGGCTTCGCCGACAGCTTCCGGAGACTCGCCGACATGGCCCGCGAGTCACCCGTGGCCATCTTCTGTGCCGAACGGGATCCCGCGGGCTGTCACCGCCGCCACATCGCAGAGGCTCTGGAGGAAGCCGGCTTCCTGGTGCGCCACATCGAGGCCCCGCACCGCCTCTTCCCGGTTCCCGGTGACACCACGGGCCAGAGCACGCTCTTTCCGCTCTAACGGCCCGTCGTCGAGGGGCCTCCGCGCGCATGAGGGCTTACGCCGACGGGCTGCTAGCCGATGGCGGCCACGACCGTGCGGTGCACCTCTTCGGCTTCCCGGCGGATCTCCGCGAGGAGCGCGTCGGCATCAGCGAGGCAGCGGGCGGCGAAGCCCCGGTCCTTCAGATTCGGCGTGTTGATCCGCACGTTGAGCCAGGCTCCCTCGGCCGCCGCCCGGGCCATCAGCGCCCCCACCCCGGCATCGGAAGCGGAGGCCTTCATGCCCTGTCGGGCCACCGCCGCCGCGAGCGAAAGGGCCTCCCCCGCGCGGCGCATGACCTCGAGCGGAACCAGCGTGGCTCCTTTCGTCGCCTCCTCCACCGCGGCATCCCGGACCGCCTCCTCCGCCGAACCGCCCTTCGGCATCCTGAACGCCTGAAGCATCCGGTTGAAGGCCCGCGTGTCCTCGTCCACCAGGGTGCACAGGCGGTCCTTCACCTCCTGCCCCTTCTCTGCCAGGTCGAACATCTCCGCCTGCGCTTCTGCGTAGGCCTTGTTCCGCGCGGTCAGGTTGGCCACCATCGTCGCCAGGGACGCACCGAGGGCCCCGGCCAGTGCCGCGACCGATCCGCCCCCCGGTGCCGGCGAGTCCGTGGACAGCTCGTTCAGGAACTCCCGGCCGCTGAGGCGCATGAGCGGCCCGGCCAGGCCGTGGCCGGCGCGGTATTCGACGACCTTCTCCGCAGGGTCGAACGGCTTCACCTCCGCGAGCCCCATGGAGAGCACGGCCGTCCGGATCACTTCTTCCTCGGGCTGCCCGGGCGACGTGCCGGAGAGCCGGAGATAGTACTTCCCGGCCTCGACCAGCGCTGCGCGCGGGATCAGGCCCACGAGCTCGGATCCCGTGACCACGAGGCCTCGCTCGCGGGCCCGTTCCCGTGCTTCCTCCAGAGCGATATGCGGGGGGGTGACGCGGAAGTTCGTGAGGTTCATCGAGATCTGCGCCCGGCCGTACTCCTCGATGAACCAGCCGATGGCCCGCACGTCCTTCAGCGTCCCCGGCTCACGCACCACGTTGCCCGCTTCATCCCGCAGGACCCGACCCTTCTCGTCCCGCACCGGCCGCCCCTTCGTCCGGACGTCGAAGGCCACGGCGTTCGCCTTGCGATGGTTGCGGGTGTTCAGGTTCACGTTGAACGCGACGAGGAACTCCCGGGCACCGACAACCGTCGCCCCGGCCCGCTCGTTGTGCTCCGCGGGTCCGTAATCCGGCGCCCACTCGGCTTTCGCGAGCTTCTCCGCGAGCGCCTCGTACTCCCCGGCCCGCAGATCCGCGAGGCTCGTCCGCTCCGGACGGGTCGCCGCGGCCTCGTACAACCACACCGGGATCCGGAGTTCCTCCCCCACACGCCGGCCCACCCGTTGGGCCATGGCCACGCACTCGTCCATCGACACTCCGGCCACCGGAACGAACGGCACGACGTCCGTGGCGCCCTGGCGCGGGTGGGCGCCACGGTGCCGGCGCATGTCGATGAGCTCGGCGGCCCGG
Source organism: Planctomycetota bacterium (assembly GCA_025459285.1). GTDB lineage: Bacteria > Planctomycetota > JAJSAM01 > JAJSAM01 > JAJSAM01 > Prado167. The sequence continues at coordinate 1,805 of JALOQY010000218.1, forward strand.
GCGACGGCCCGGAACGCCGCTTCCTCCACCGCCGCGGGTGGCCCGATGAATGTCACCACCGTCCGGTTGGTGTCCGCCCCCATGTCCACGTCGAGGAGGCTCACCCCCTCGACACCGCTGATCGAGGCCGTGATGCGATCGATCACGCTCCGATCCCGTCCCTCGCTGAAATTCGGTACGCACTCGACGAGGCTGATCATGCCATCAGCCTTCCATCCGCGGCGCACGAAGCAAGATTTCTCCCGCCACTTCCGATTGACGGATCGCCTCCCGCCCGCGAAGATGGTGCCGAAAGGAGTACCCATGTCCCCCCACGGCCCCCACACCGAAGCGAACGTCGTCAAGATCACCCTGCGCGGAGCCCCCGACCGACCGGGAATGGCGGCGGGGATTTTCAGCAGTCTCGGCCAGCGCGGCATCAACGTCGATCTCATCACCGCGAGCGCCATCGGTGGCGGTCGGAGCGATGTGTCGTTCATCGTCTCCCAGCAGGATCTGGACCGCGTCACGGAGACGATGGAGACCCTCCGTGCCGAATTCGAGGCCGAGGAGGTCCTGATCGATCCCAATGTGGCGATCGTCTCCCTCCAGGTGGCGGAACTGGTCCAGACGCCCGGCACCGCGGGCCGCATGTTCGCGGCCCTCTCCGGACGCGGCATCAACATCGACATGATCTCGACATCGATGGCCTCCATCACCTGCGTGATCCCGGAGAACCGTGTCGAGGACGCCGTGCGCGTGCTGGAGGAGGAGTTCGGCCGGCGACGTGACTCTTGAGTGGACCGGTCGCCTGTCCGGTCAACATCGGCCCTCGCGGGCGCCGCCGGCGGTTGCTCGCCGGGACGGGCGTCATCATCCTGACCTTCGCGGCTGCTGCCGGCCTCGTCCTGGGTCACGTCGAGCCGAAAGCCCTGCGCCTCGCCCTCTGGCTGCCATTGTTCCTCGGCCTGCTCGCCGTTCTTCAGGCCCGGGCGGGGCTTTGAATCGTGCTCGCCGCGCGCGGTGCGCGCGCCATGGACGGCCCCGAAGAGATGATCTCCGATCTCGACATCGCGTCGGCACTCCGCCGTCGAGCCGCGCGGATCGCCATCGGCGCCGCGGCGTGTGGCGCGTTGCTGACGGCCCTGACGTTCTTTCTCCCTTGATGGAGTAACATGTCGGAACGTCGGCTCTCTCGTTTCGGGGAGGACTCGCCATGCGCATCTTCATCGCCATCTCTATCCTGGTCGCGCTCCTTGCCGCCGGTTCGGGTAAACCGGTTCACGCCGGCACCATGGACCCCGTGGCGTCGGAACTCGCCGCGATCCGGGACGGCCTGAACCCGGGCGTGAAGGCGGAGGCGAAACTGCGAAAGACCGTGGACAAGCTCCTCGCCGCCCTCGGCTCGATCGCGCCGGACACTCCGCTCCTCGCGGAACTGAAGATCTCCGGCAAGGTGGCGGCCACCATCGAGAAGAGCCTCGCGGGCCGAGGGAATCTCGACGCTCTCCTGAAACAGGTCGCCGCGGAGGGCCGGACGAGGGTCGAGGAAGCCCGCCAGCGCATCTCCGTCGCCGTCGCCCTGATGCCCCTGGCACCGAAGTCGAGGGCCTCGCTCGTGAAGAGCCTTACGGCGGTCGACCTGGGCCTTGCCTCGCTCACCCCCGCCGCTTCCGCTTCCTGGACCTTCAAGGTACTGGCGAAGGTCGCGAAGTACGTCGACTCGGTCCCCTGGCTTCCCGAGCAGGTGGTGGCCACCTGGGTCACGACTTCGATCAGGGTCGCTCCCGGCAACGAGGGGCTGGACCTCGACGGGGACACCACGGTCGACAATGCACTGGGCGCCCTCGCCCCCCTGCTCTCCCTTCTGGGCCTCGACCTCGACGCGATGCTGGCCACCGTGCTGACCGGCAGCCCCAACGTGATGTTGATCCGGATGTGGTGGTCCGAGAATGAGGGCGGCGTGCTCGTCGGCCTGGTCAACGGCCTGGACGACGACGGCGACCTCTCGGACAATTTCACCGGGGCGGAGTCCTTCGTCGTCGCCGTGGGTCTCGGACTCGACGGCCATCCGATCGCCCGGGTCCCCACGTCCTTCAGCGCTGCCGGGAGCTTCGTCACCGATCCGTTCGAGAGCGCCGGCCTGACCATCCCGGGTCTCGACCTGCCCCTCCCGGAGACCCTCCCGCTGGGGCTTGCCGGCACGGCCTCCGCCGCCTCCAACAACGGCCTCATCGGCTTCGCCATACCCGTCGACCTGCTCGCCTCGGCCCTGGTGGCCATGGGGCAGCCCGACTACACGACGACTCTCAGGACCGTCGCCGACATCGACCTCGATTCCGGGACCCCCGGGAACGAGGCGCTCTCCATGGCCCTGAAGTTCACCTCCGTTCCCGCGGCGATCCGGTAGACGATCATGCCGGCGGCTGCCTGTCGCTCCGCCGCACCCCGCGCCGTGCGGACGGTGACCGTCGCCGGGCTCGCGATCAACCTCCTCCTCGCGGCCATGAAGGCCGTGCTCGGAATCCTCGGCCGCAGCCAGGCGCTGGTGGCCGACGCGGTCCACTCGGTCTCCGACATGGTGACGGACATCGCTGTCCTGTTCGGTTCCGCGTTCTGGTCCGCTCCGGCCGACGAGAACCACCCTTACGGCCACGGCCGCATCGAGACACTCGTCACCGCGTTCATCGGTCTGGCGCTGGCCGTGGTCGGCACCGGCCTGGGCTACCATGCCCTCGCCACGCTGTCGGATCCCGACCCCGCCGGCCCTTCGTTCATCGTCTTCCTTGCGGCGTGCGTCTCGATCCTCGTCAAGGAGGCGCTCTACCGCTGGACGGCGACCGTGGGCCGACGGGTCCGATCCGCCGCGGTGATGGCCAACGCATGGCACCACCGTTCCGACGCGCTGAGCTCCGTGCCGGTGGCGGTGGCGATCCTGGGCTCCCGGCTTCGGCCGTCCTGGACTTTCCTCGACCACGTGGCCGCGGTGCTCGTCTCCGTCTTCATCCTGGCCGCCGCGTGGAAGATCTCCTGGCCGGCCTTGAAAGAACTGACCGACGCCGGGGTATCGAGCGCCCGGAGCCAGCGCTATCGGAAGGTCATCCTCGAAGCTCCTGGAGCCCGGACCGCGCACGCCCTGCGGACCCGGCAGCTCGGCCCGGGCGTCCTGGTCGACTTCCACCTCCACGTGGATCCGGAGATGTCCGTGAGCGACGGCCACCGCATCGCCCACGAGGTGAAGGACCGCCTGATGCGCGAGTGCCCCGAGATCGTCGACGTGCTCGTTCACGTCGAGCCCGGCGAGCCCGCCGGCCGCCGGGCTTGATCCGCCGGCGCCCGGGACCATCGCGCCGTGCGGCGACAGCCTGCCACCCGCCGAATCAGCGAGGCCCCGGCGGGTTTCCTCCCGCACCGGGGCCTCGGTTTCATCCTGGTAGCGGCGACTGGGGTTGAACCAGTGACCTAGGGCTTATGAGTCCCTCGCTCTGCCAGCTGAGCTACGCCGCCGTTGATCGACAGGCTCTCCATCGTATTGGATGCCGCGCGCGGGTCAAGTTCCGCCAATCGCCGCCGGGTCTCGCCCGCCAGCCGCCCGGATCAGCGAGAACCACCGGCCGGACGCCGGTCCGGCATGCCTTCCGGCGGTCCATCGGCAAGGAGGGCCGCCAGGTCGAAGGCGTGGTAGGGCTGCGTCCACGCCGCGTCCCCTTCCGCCGAGGCGTTCGCCACCCAGAGCTTCTGGAGGCCCGGCGCCATCAGCACGTTGTGCAGGTTCGAGCGCATCGCCACCGGTGCGTCCATGAGCCGGATCGCGTCCCGGATCGTGAAGGTCCGCGCGCCGGACACGACCCGGTCCGCCCGCCGCGCCAGTTCGCGGTACCGGCTTCCCGCGGACAGCAGTACCGTATGGGGGACCGGCGTATCGAGCCGGGCCTCGGCCTCCCCCGGCCTCACGACGCCGAAGCGCCGTGCCCCGGCCTCCAGGCCCACGGCGTCCCCGGTGTTTCCGTCGGCGATCACGTAGAAGTACTCGCAGGTCCTCCGGGACTCCCGGAACAGGGCGATCGCTTCGTCGAGACTGCCGGCCTCCTCGAGGACCCGCCGGACGAGGAAGCTCATCGGAGTCCCCAGGAACCAGCCGAATCCCCCGCCGCCCATCTCGCCGATGGAAATCCGCCGTTCGTTCATTCCCGTCACGGAACCGATGAAGCCGGCGTAAGTCACGTTCGCGAAGGAGTGTCGTCCATCCGGCCGCGCCACCACGAGCACGGCGTGCTCCTGTAGTCTCAGGTCGATGCCGTAGTCGAGTACCCGCCCGTGCAGCACGGTCCGATCCGCCGTGACCGGCGGGAGCAGAGCGAACCCGCTGCAGTGGAAGAGCTCCGGAATCAGGTTCGCGGCGATCACCTCTGTCACCGGAACATCGAGCGCCTCGGCGAGGCCGCGCATCTCCTCGAGGAACCGCGGCGGGATGTGAGGCCTCTGGAGGGTGGCGATGATCCCGAGCGCGTCCCGGGGCGTGAGACGCCGGCCAGGGAGATCCACCGCCGGACCTTCGCGGTCCTTCTTCGCGAGATGACCAAGGAGCGACCGGCACTCCTTCCGCAGAAGGGTCCCGTGCTGCACCCCCATCTCGAAAGGAGTCCCGCGAAGATGCAGTACGGGGTATCCCCCGCGGCGATCCAGCCACCCCTTCCCGCACCGCGAAACCGCGGGCTCGCCTCCGCCCGCGACTCCGGCCCCGAACCACAGAGCGAGAACGGCGACCAGGGCTCCGCGCATCATGGGATACACGCCCTCCGAGTCTCCGCGCCCCTTGCTACATTCGCGGGGGCGAGCGCCGGAGACGCCCGCCACTGCACGCGGTGAGGAGGGAGAGAATCGGCCTCTCCCGCATCATGGACGGCCCGGACGCGTTCCGCCGCCGGTCAGCGCCCCTTCTCGAACTTCCGCCGAAGGCGCTCCAGCTTCAGTCGGAACTGCTCGGTTTCGGGCAGGTTCGGGTCGATTTCCGGCTCCGCCTCGCGACGGGCCTTTTGTTCGATGACCCGGGGAGAACGCTCCCCACCGCCTTCTTCCCCCGAACCGCGCCGGCCGCCCCGGCGTCCGTCCCGATCCGCTTCACCGCCTTCGCGCGTCCGGTCTTCCGACCGCCCCGGCCGATCCCGCTTCCGGCGCCGGTCTCCCTCGCGAGGCCCCTCGCCTACGGCCTTCCGGTCGTCCCACCGCTTCCGCTCCCGCCGGACCCCGGGCGCGCCTTCCGCCGCGGGGACCGCGGCTCCCGGCACAGGACCGTCCGCCGCCGCGGGACGCGGGCGAGGCCTTCTCGCCTCGCCGCCGGGCCCGCCCGGACGCCGGTCCCTCGGCCCTCGCCCATCCTCGGCGCGCCTCGGCTTCCTCGCCCCCGGGCTGCGAATGGACAGGGACAGTCGCCGGCGCTCGAGGTCCACGCCGAGGATCCGCACCGTGAGCTTCTGCCACAACCTCACGTGGTCACCGGCATCCCCGACGAATTCGTCCGAGATCTCGGACACGTGGATGAGGCCTTCCTGATCCACACCGACGTCCACGAACGCCCCGAAGCTCGCGAGCTTCGTGACCACGCCCTCGAGAGTCATCCCTTCCTTCAGGTCCTCGAGCGACTTCAGGTCGTCCCGGAACTGCGGAGGGTCGAAGGTGGCCCGCGGATCTCGCCCGCCGTCGCGCAACTGCGTGAAGGTGTACTGCACCGTCTCCAGAGGGAGCCCGTCTCCCACGAATCCCTGGGGATCGAGGCTGTCGAGGGCCGCGCTGTTCCCGAGCAGGTCCTTCGGCTCGAGGCCGAGTTTGGCGGCCATGGTCCCCACGAGCTCGTACTGGTCCGGGTGGATGCCCGTGCCGTCCAGCGGGTTGTCACCACCGCGGATGCGCAGGAAGCCCCCGCTCCAATGGAAGCGCTGCTCGTCGAATCCCGGAAACGAACGCAGTTCTGCGCGGGAGCGGAACGGCTCCTTCATCGCACGCTCGCGGAGGGCGACCGCCCGTTCCCGGTCGAGGCCCGGCACGCACGCCAGCAGGTGCGCTTCCGCGCTGTTCAGGTCCACGCCCACGTGCGCCACACACGACTGGGCCACCTCGGAGAGCACCGCGCCCAGGAACTCCTGGTCCACGTCGCCGTGATAGGAGCCGACGTCGAGGGATCGCAGGTCCTGCCGCGTCAACTCGATCAGGGGGTCCCGCAGGAGCCTCGCGATGGAGATCGCCTGCAGGACGCGAGGGTCG